>NZ_JBMQQG010000218.1:0-47735 GCF_057362405.1 Ginsengibacter sp. | reverse complement strand
AGTCGCCTCAGTTTTGATGAAGCAGCCGAGCTCGCTTATTTTGGGGCAAAGATTTTGCATCCTGCAAGCATTTGGCCGGCTCAGTATTTTAATTTTCCCGTTAGGTTATTAAATACCATGCAGCGGGAGGCGCCTGGCACATTAATAGAAAGTGAAGCCGGAAGCGTAGGCGTGAAAGCCATCGCCGCAAAAGATTTTATTACAGCCATAAAAATTAAAAGCAGCCGCATGCTGCTGGCTTACGGTTTCCTTCGCAAGGTTTTTGAAGTATTTGAAAAATATCAAACGCCTATCGATATGGTAACTACTTCTGAGGTCGCCGTTTCTCTCACAATTGACAACGATGCGTATTTAGGTGAGATAATAAAAGAACTTGAATTGTTTGGAACTGTTGAGGTGGACGCCGATCAAACCATTGTATCGATTGTAGGTAACCGTATTACTGAAACAAAAGATGTTATCGCAAAAATATTTACTGCATTGTCTGGTATTCCCGTTCGAATGGTGAGCTATGGCGGTAGTCAACATAATATTTCTATCCTCATTTCACGTGAGAATAAAGAGAAAACGTTGCAACTCTTAAACAAAGGTTTATTCGGAATGTAATGTCAAAAAGATATCCCTATCTTTTTATAAACAAAACTCATTAGCCACATTGGCCCAATTAATAAAAACTGGATGTCTTTGAAAAAGGATGGTTTTTTGCCTTCAACTTTATGTCCATAGAATTGGCCAATCCAGGCCAAAACGAAAATAATTACGCAGAAAAGCCACAAAGGAACAGGAAGAAAAACTTCGGCAATATAACATGCGCCAAGGCAAACCAAACCGAACAATAACATGCCGATACCTATCTTAATTGAGAGAGCCAGATAGTAAATCGTAGTCAACGATAATACAATCATAGCAACATTCAGTTGCAAATTACCAGTAATAAATAAAGGGAGTTTAATGCTATACAACAAGCCTGTTATAGAGAAAAAAATAGCGGGCACGCATATCCAGTGTATTAATTTATTGGTTTCATTGGTATGGCTCGCGCCATAGTCATGCAGCCATTGATGAATGGTTCTCATTGCAAATCGTTTTGTCTAATTTATGTCAAAAAAGCCAAACATTACATGTCATTTACATCAATAAAAAACTTCCCGTGGTGTACAGGAAGTTCTATCAAACAATTGTAAACTGGAACTAAATGATCAACATAGCGTCGCCGTAGCTGAAAAAGCGGTATTTATCTTTTATGGCCTTTTTATAGGCATCCATAATAAGATCGTAACCGGCGAAAGCGCATGTCATAATTAACAGGCTTGTTTTAGGCAAATGAAAATTTGTAACAAGAGAATCTGCAATATTAAATGTGTATGGGGGATGAATAAAATGATTCGTCCACCCTTCAGATGGTTTTAATAATTTTTGTGCGGTGAAAGATGTTTCCATAGCACGCATCGTGGTGGTTCCAATCGAACAAATTCTTTTCCCGGTTTCCTTTGCTTTGTTTACAATGCGGCAGGCCTCTTCGTCTATATTATAATACTCTGCATCCATTTTATGTTTGCTAAGGTCTTCCACTTCAATAGGGCGGAAAGTTCCCAGGCCTGTATGGAGTGTAACTTCTGCGAAGCGAATTCCTTTTATTTCGAGACGCTTTATTAACTCAGGGCTAAAATGAAGACCTGCCGTCGGCGCTGCCACGGCTCCTTCATGTTTTGCATAAACTGTCTGGTATCTTTCTTTGTCCTCTTCGTCAGGCTTACGTTTTATGTATTTTGGCAAAGGAGTTTCACCCATGAAATACAGCATTTTTCTAAACTCATCTTCAGGGCCATCCCATAAAAAACGAATGGTTCTTCCGCGGCTGGTAGTATTGTCAATTACTTCCGCAACCAGTTCATCACTTTCGCCGAAGTATAATTTATTACCCACACGGATCTTACGGGCAGGATCAACAATCACGTCCCACAAACGATTGGCTTTATGTAATTCCCTTAAAAGAAATACTTCGATTTTCGCGCCGGTTTTTTCTTTGCGGCCATACATACGGGCAGGAAAAACTTTTGTGTTGTTTACAACAAAAACGTCTTTATCATCAAAATAATCCAGGATGTCTCTGAAATGTTTGTTTTCAATCTTTCCGGTCTTTCTTTCGATTACCATCATCCTGCTGTCTTCTCTTCTCTTGGTAGGATTTTGAGCTATGAGGTTAAGGGGAAGGTCAAATTTAAATTGACTAAGTTTCATGTGCAATTATTAATTTAAAGTTAATTGTCACATGCCATTACTGTTGTTACAGAGATACGTGCCCGCCGAAGTGGGCCACTTATCATGTTACGGCATGATTTTTTAAGTGCGCAAAGGTAGTACTTTTAATAATAGAAAATAAAAAATTTAAAATTTCAGTTTTGGCAGAGATGCAATTAGCTTTTGTGTATACGCTCTTTTAGGATTAAAATAAATTTCATCGGCTGAGCCTGATTCTTCAATTTTTCCATTGTTCATCACCAAGATCCGGTTACTTATGTAGTGAACAACGCCAAGATCGTGAGAAATAAAAATGCAGGTAAACCCAAGTTCTTCTCTCAGATCGTTCAGCAAATTAAGAATCTGCGCCTGCACACTTACATCAAGCGCTGAAACGCTTTCGTCGCAAATAATGAATTGAGGATTGAGGCCAAGCGCCCTTGCAATGCATATTCGTTGTCGTTGTCCTCCGCTAAACTCATGCGGGTAGCGATTAAAATGATCAGGCTTAAGATCCACTTTTGAAAGCAGTTCCATTACTTTTTCTTTGCGCTGTTTTACCGTTGAAAGTATGTTATGAATTTCTATTGGTTCACTAATTGCTTCTCCAATTGTAATCCGCGGATTTAGTGAACCATAAGGGTCCTGGAAAATAATTTGAATGTCTTTACGCATTTTTCTTAATTCGTCTTTAGGTATATGTGCAATATTTTTTTTATCGAGAAAAACATTGCCCGAGGTGGGTTCTATTAATCTTATCAGCGCTCTTCCTAACGTGGTTTTTCCACAACCGCTTTCCCCAACCAATCCTACTACTTCTCCTTTTTTTACTGAAAAGCTCACATCATCCACTGCTTTAATTTCTTTTAGTATTTTGCCTGCAAAACTCTTTTTTGTTGGGAAATACACTTTAAGATTTTCAACTTTCAATAATTCAATTTCGGGTTCAATAATTTCCTTTTTATTTTCTTTGCTAACCATTTCCTGTTTATTGATATTTATCGATTCACTCATGAAATCTTTAATAACAGAAAGTTTTTTTCCTTTAGAAGCGGGGGATGGCCTGCAATTGATCAATGCCTTTGTATATGGATGTGTGGGATTGGAAAAAATTTCTTTCGCGGTATTGGTTTCAACAATGTCTCCTTTGTACATTACAATTACCCTGTCGGCGATCTCCGAAACGAGCGCCAGGTCGTGGGTAATATAGATAATGCCCCATTGAAGTTTTTGCTGCAACTCTTTAATAAGCTGTAAGATTGTTTTTTGAACAGTTACATCTAAGGCCGTGGTTGGCTCATCCGCGATAAGTAGTGAGGGATTGCAACTTATAGCCATTGCAATCATCACTCTTTGCTTTTGTCCACCGCTTAATTCATGTGGATAACGACGAAGCATACCTGTAGCATCAGGTAACTTAACCTGGTTAAAAAGTTGAACGGTTTTTTCTTTCGCTTCTTTGTGAGTTACTCCTTCATGCAGCAATATGGCTTCCATAACCTGGCTGCCGCAAGTTTGCACCGGGTTAAGAGAAGTCATCGGCTCCTGGAAAATCATCGAAATTTTATTGCCTCTTATTTTGCGCAGCTGTTTTTCATCAAGCCCGAGAAGGTTAATTTGTGAATTATCATTTTCCAAAAAAAGAATCTCACCATTTTTATATTGAGCGGGAGGAGAAGCCAACAGTTGCAATATTGATAAAGAGGTAACAGTTTTGCCTGACCCTGATTCACCTACAATAGCAACCGTTTCGCCTTTATTAAGAGTAAAAGAAATGTTATTTACGGCAGAAGTGGTTGCAGAACCTGTTACAAAATTGACACTTAAATTTTTTATTTGCAGGAGAGGATCGTTCATTAAAAGAAATTATATGCAAGGCTTTAACTTTTCAGTAATAATTATCAAAAAAAATACGCCTAATAAAATTATGAGTAGACGTTAGAATTTCAGATGGCGCACCGTAAGGCCGTCGTTAATCAATTGTTTTAAAGAATCAATTCCAATTTTTAAGTGCCGTTCCACAAACTGAGCCGTAACACTTGCGTCGCTTGCCTCAGTTTTAACGCCTTCAGGAACCATCGGCGAATCACTAACTAATAATAAAGCGCCAGTTGGTATTTTATTAAAAAACCCAACAATAAAAATCGTAGCTGTTTCCATATCAACAGCATAAGCCCTAATTTTTTCCAGGTAAGCTTTATGATCATTGTCATGTTCCCAAACTCTTCTATTGGTAGTGTACACGGTACCTGTCCAATAATCAACAGCATAATCGCGAATCGTGGTTGAAATGGCTTTTTGTAGTGCGAACGCCGGCAGAGCGGGCACCTCGGGTGGAAAATAATCATTGGAAGTTCCTTCACCTCTTATTGCCGCTATCGGTAAAATTAAATCGCCGATTTTATTTCTCCTTTTTAGTCCGCCACACTTGCCTAAAAACAATACAGCTTTAGGGTCTATTGCACTAAGCAGATCCATAATAGTTGCAGCGCCCGGGCTGCCCATTCCAAAATTAATGATGGTGATATTATCGGCGGTAGCACATTGCATTGCCTTCTCTTTACCTACAATTTTTATTTTATGCAAATCAGCAAACATTTTTACATAATTGCTGAAATTGGTAAGAAGAATATATTCTCCAAAATTTTCGAGCTTTTCGCCGGTATATCTTGGAAGCCAGTTATTAACGATGTCTTTTTTTGTTTTCATAATCCTGGGAGTCAAAAGTTTCAATTGATATTAATAAAAATACAATTTTAGGTTGATGATTTAAATTTGTGAATTCCCAATCCGCAAAATCACTGATTTGATTACAACTAAAATGGTATTCATTTTCAGGAAACGAAGCTTATTATGATAAAAATTGAATTTCCGAAACAGCGGATTTCTTTAAGGCAACGGAAAGGCTTAAACGAAGTCTTTGATGTAGTAAGAAAGAAATGGTTACAGCTTACACCTGAAGAATGGGTGCGGCAGAATATGATCCATTTTCTTTTTTCAAAAGAATATCCTGCATCATTAATAGCTGTGGAAAAAGAAATTAAGCTAGGCGAATTATCAAAGCGATGTGATCTTGTTATTTACGATAGAAATACTAAGCCCTTTATGATAATCGAATGCAAGGAAATGAAAGTATCTCTTTCAGAAAAGGCATTAAACCAAATCTTGCGTTATCATATTACGCTACCGGCAAAATACCTGGTGATTACTAACGGGAGTTATTGTTTTGGTTTTAAAAGAGCAGGGGACCAGTTTATTGAAATAAATGAATTTCCGGTTTTTGAAACCTGATTGCTAAATAGTTTAAAATATAAATGCAGTTCTTAGGGGAATATTCCTAACTCGGCATACGAAGTAGCAACTTTATTGATAGCGCATACATAAGCCGCAGTTCTCATATCAGGTATAGCCGGATTTTTTTGCCAGATATCAACAATTTCACGAGTTGCGGCGATCATCGTTTCTTCAAGTCCGCTTCTTACAAGATCTATTTCATCGGCACCACGTAAAATAAAATCCTTTTCTGATGAACTTACTTTTTTGCCGCTCAGCTCTTCTAGCTGGCCAAGAATATGCATGTTCATATTTTCATCAAATCTTTTTTCCAATCTTCCATAACGTACATGACTCAGATTTTTCAGCCATTCAAAATAACTAACCGTGACGCCGCCTGCATTCAGGTACATATCCGGAATTACAAGTATACCTTTTAGATTCAATATATCGTCAGCTTCCGGTGTAAGTGGGCCATTTGCCGCTTCGCCAATAATTTTTGCTTTTACACGGGCTGCATTTTCTCCATTAATAACATTTTCCAGGGCTGCAGGAATTAAAATATCGCAATCCATTTCCAGGGCGTCGGTATTCTTTGCAAAATTTTCGGCGCCGGGAAAATTAAGTATTGATCCGGTTTTGGTACGATGCTGCCAGACTTTATCTACATCAAGTCCATCGTTGCTCCAGATAGAGCCTTCATACTCTGCAAGGCCTACAATTATCGCTCCCGCTTGTTGAAAAAAAAGTGCAGAGTGATAACCAACGTTACCGAGTCCCTGTACGCAAACACGCTTACCCTTTACCCCTATTTCGAGGCCAAGTTTTTCCATAACGGTTGGCATATTACAAACTTCATTAACTCCGTAAAATACACCCAGCCCTGTAGCTTCTTTTCTTCCTCTAACGCCTCCCTGGGTAACCGGTTTTCCCGTTACACAGCCTGCCGCATCTATTTCGCCGGGATGCATAGCGCCATACGTATCTAATATCCATGCCATCTCTCGTTCTCCAGTGCCATAGTCAGGAGCAGGAACGTCAATACCTGGTCCGATGAAATTTTTCTTTATTAATTCTGCAGTGTAACGGCGGGTAATTTTTTCTAATTCATAGGGAGTATAATCCCATGGCCTGATTTTTATACCGCCTTTTGCTCCGCCGAAAGGAACATTTACGATAGCACACTTGTAGGTCATGAGAGCTGCCAGTGCCATCACTTCATCCTGGTTTACCGCCAGGCTAAAACGAATACCACCCTTGCACGGTGCTTTGTGATGTGAATGTTGAACACGGTATGCTTCGATAGTTACTATTTCACCGTTTTCCCTTTTTATAGGAAATCGCATTTGGTAAACACTATTGCATTGCTTTATTTGCTCTAAAATTCCAGGATCCCAATCAGTAAAGACTGCTGCTTTATCAAAACTTCTTTCAACACTTTGGAAAAAGCTATATGGTATTGGAGACGGCATAAAATATATTTTGAATTTATGATTGAGTAAAACTTACATTTTATTTTTTATCACGGTTAAATAAATAGCTGTTCAACCAGGATTAAGAAATCTTTTCTTTTTTTGACACTTTCATATCAATTCTTATGAGATATAAAATGAGAACAACAAGAATCGTAACACACACAGCCATTACAACATATATTTTGTCATTGCTCCTCATAATGCTGTCCATATCCTGTTTAGCGGAGTCTGTGGGAGATTGAGCGAAGAGCAAAAAATTTGCAGATGACAATATAACGGAGAGGTATAGCCGCTTAATAAAATATAGTTTACCCATTAATCAGATTTTTATTGGCCAGGAGATGTAGTCTTATTTTAAGATTGCTGATCCAAATTCCCAAAAGCACCCAGCCGAGAATTGCGGGCACGAATACTGTTGCCATTCTTGCATCCAGGCTGTCACCTCCTAAAGCAGGATTGCCGCCGCCTTTAGCGCCTTCCATTCCCCCGGGATGAAGGGACTGAACGAGCCTCGGTAAAATCATTATCAGCGGTATGTAAATGAAGTAAGCAAAAATATTATAGACTGCGCTTATGCGGGCTTTTTTATCAATATCGTTCATGGAACTGCGTAGTACCAGATAGGCGAGATAGATTAATACTGCTATTGCTGCAGCAATTTGTTTTGGGTCATTACTCCAGGGCTCGCCCCACGTATAAGTTGCCCAAATAGAGCCGGTGGCTAAACCTAAGATTCCAAAAACCACACCTGTCTTTGCAAATTCAGACGCATAAATATCGTGTTTTACATTTTGTGTACGCAGGTAGGCAATAGAATAACCCAGTGAAAGAGAAAGTAAAGCGATTTGACCAAACCACATGGGCACGTGGAAGAAGAAATTTCTAATGCTTTGATGAAGATTTCCAATGATGGGCACCGGTACTAAAAATCCCCAGGTAAATGTGAAAAACAACAGAAGGATACACAATATTTTCCACCACTTAAATTTCATTTATGCAAAGATTTCATTTTATGCAATCGCTTTTGAGGGGGCAAAATTATAGTAAAACTTTTGTGATTTTTTGTTTTGTTTGAATTTATCTTGCGATTTTACTAAAGATCGAATTAGAGATTTGCTATCTAAATGAATGAAATAAATATGTTGCTTTAAACTATTTGCCAAAAACGTGAATAAAATTTTACAATCATATTTAAGATTTATAATTTTTCTTCTGAACACTCTATTATTTGAAATTGCGTTAATTGGCTACAACAAATAATTATGAATACGTTTGTGTAGCTTTGCTTTTGTAGCTCAAATCCTATCGCCTCATTGATGAACCCCGACAAAAATTATACTCCGTTAAATTACCGATCAGGCCCTGCAGACCTTGACGAATGGCTCAATCGATTTTCACGTCATTTAAAAGTAAAGCCTGGTAATAATGAAATAAAGTATCCTCAAAATTTTGCCTCGGGCTTCGCAAAAGTATACACTATTGAACAAGGGCTTTCCTACCGCATAGTTGATTACGACCTCAATACCGATTTTATTTTTAACCGTGAACCTTCAGATAAATTTTTCCTGATAATTTATTTTTATCAATATACTAATGTTAAAAGGCTCTTTGTATCTATTGATGACGACATAATAGCTGATACCGACGAAAGTGCTTTTAGCGCCGTGGTAATGACCAATAGCCTTACTCACCAAAATCTTGAGTTGAGTAAGGGGACGAATGTAAAAGGACTAACGATTCAACTTTCTGAAGAGTGGTTGAAGGAAAAAATACAGGATCCAGATACCTTTCTCCATAAAGTGTCTGAAGAAAGAAAGGTATTCAGGCATTTCTTAAATGCCAAAACAAAGAGACTCCTAAATCAAATTTTTAGTCATAATACGGAATCACTTACACCCTTGCTATACGTTAACACACGGGTTCTCCGCCTTTTAGAGGGATTTCTTAAAAATATGTTGGGCATGAACGCGGTAGAATTTTCAACCGGACTTTCATCAAAAGATTTTCAGAGTGTTTCAAAGATTGAAAGGATTCTTGTTGAAAATTATGCATCAGATTTTCCTAAAATTGAAAGGCTTGCCCGTATGGCGTTAATGAGTGAAACGAAGCTTAAGAATATTTTTAAACAAGCTTTTGGAATGGGATTATATGAATACTATCAGAAAAACCGAATGCATAAAGCAAAGGAATTTTTATCCATGAACAAATATTCTGTTTCAGAGGTTGGGTCGATGGTTGGCTACATTAATCTCAGCAACTTTTCAAATGCATTTAAAAAGGAATTTGGCCATTTACCAAAAAACTGTGACAAAATCGGCTGAATTATTTAAAAAAAACTTTTGCGGTTATTTCCATATCGTCTGCGGTTAATTTTTTCCGGTACATAACAATACTTTTAATCAAATCACTAATTAGCCAATATCTCAGAAGTTTATATAATTGAAAAGACCGCACACACAGCCCTTTCCCGGAATTAGTTTCCGGGCAAAGCACAAGAAATCCAGCCTCCGTTCAGGGGGCTTTTTTATGTCAATTTAAATGGCCTTTCGCTGTCAACCCAAAATCCTTAAATAGTGCCAAATGTTTTACGGGTTGTCTATTGTGTTGTAGTGAATTCAACATATTTCAACAACAATTTTTCTGAATAAATAAGTTAGATATTTTCAGAATGCTGTAATAATCTCTGAAATCTCACGCATGGTTTTATACAGCCATTCACCTAACTTTGCACCCCATAAACAAAAAATATGAGTGGTGCACTAAAAGAAGTAAGAAATCGGATTCAGAGTGTGAAAAGTACCCAACAGATTACTAAAGCCATGAAAATGGTAAGTGCGGCCAAGTTACGCAGGGCGCAGGATGCTATTATACAAATGAGGCCTTATGCGCAAAAACTTCAGGAAATGCTGGCAAATATTGTGGGCAATGCAGAGGGAGATGTAAGCATGGCCCTTACGGTGGAACGGCCGGTTCACAAGGTTATGGTTATAGTAATAACCAGCGACAGGGGACTCTGCGGGGGTTACAATAGTAATCTTATTAAACTTGCTAAGCAGGTTATAGCAGACAAATATGCAAACGTGGCCGCAAAGGGTAATACGGAGATGTTGACCTTAGGGAAAAAAGGATTTGAACATTTTAGCAAGAATAAATTTAATGTGATCGATCGTTACTGGCACATCTTCGCCGATTTGAGTTTTGAACATGTTGCGGCGGTTGCAAAATTTGCAATGGATGCTTTTGAAAAGGGGGAGGTAGATGCAGTTGAATTGGTATATAGTGAATTCAAGAATGCTGCAACACAGAAGTTTACAGCCGAACAGTTCTTGCCGGTAAAAAAATCGGTAAAGAAAAAAGGAGAGGCGAAAGCAGATTTTATTTTTGAACCTGATAAAAATATATTGATAAAGGAACTGATGCCAAAAATCCTGAATACGCAATTGTATAAGGCGATACTTGATGCGCACGCCAGCGAACATGGCGCACGCATGACTGCGATGGATAAGGCAACCGAAAATGCTGAAGAACTTTTAAAGAATTTAAAAATAAGTTACAACCGTGCGAGACAGGCGGCCATTACAACAGAACTTACTGAAATTGTAAGCGGTGCTGCTGCGTTGCAAGGGTAAAACCCCTACCACCGTCGTAGGTGGGGAATTAGGAATTTCAAATCTTAAAAAAATTATCGCCCCTATTGGGGTTGGGGTATGGAACTAAGTTTAATAATCCCGCATATTGAGGCACTTATATTTGCAAGTGAAAAACCTTTGCCGGTTAACGAATTGGTTGAACTTTTGAATAGCGCCCTTGGTTTTATTGAGGATCGGGCAACATCCGACCAGGTTAATGCAGCGATAAAAGCAATCAGAGAAAAATATGAATCGGAGTTTTATTCGTTCGAAGTAGTAGAAAGCGGGGGTGGTTTTCAGTTCTTAACCAAAAAGGAATACCATAAAACCATTGCGCAGCTGAACGGTGATAAGTTTTTGAAAAAACTTTCAGTTGCTTCTCTCGAAACACTTTCTATTATTGCTTATAAGCAGCCGGTTACCAAATCTGATATAGAAATAATCCGCGGGGTAAATTGCGACTATGCCGTTCAAAAATTGCTGGAGAAAGATCTGATTGTAATAACCGGCAGAAATGAAAATTCGCCCGGAAAGCCTTTGATTTATGCTACTTCAAAATCTTTTATGGATTATTTTGGCATCAACAGTCCCGATGACCTTCCCAAAATAAAGGAAGTGTTGAACCAGGAAATTATCGAAGCAACAAAAATTGAAGAAATTCAAAATGAGGCCAGCGCTGATTTTGAAGTAGAACCCTTGGAGAATAAGGAAGAATCTTTACAGACAGAGATTGAATAACGACAAATAGCCATCAACAACAATACCTTTCCAGAAATAAATATTAATAAAATATATCGCCTTAATTAGCTTATTAACTAATTAGCACATTACCACGTTACGTTATGCCACAAGTATTATCTCATCAACAATTGGTATCTATAGCTGAAGAATTTGGAACACCAGTGTATGTTTATCATGCGGAAAAAATTGCCGAGCAATATTCAAAACTTGTAGCTGCCTTTGAAAAGACTGACGTAAAATTTTTTTATGCCTGCAAGGCTTTAACTAACATTAACATTCTATCATACATAGAATCGATTGGTGCCAATATTGACTGCAGTTCAATAAATGAAGTTAAACTGGCGCTGCATGCCGGCTTTACCCCGGAACGTGTTTTATATACTTCCAATGGTATTGCGTTTGATGAAATTGATGAAGCAAAAAACCTTGGAGTTAATATCAATATCGATAGTATTTCCAACCTTGAAAAATTTGGAAAAAAATATGGACATAGTTACCCGGTGGGTATTCGGCTTCGCCCTAATATTTTAGCTGGTGGGAATTTAAAAATTTCTACGGGACATGATAAAAGCAAGTTTGGTATACCTGTGGACCAGGTTGACCAAATTTTATCAGTTGTACGGGAACATGACTTGTTTGTTCGCGGATTGCAAATTCATACGGGGAGTGATATTGACAGTGCCGATGTGTTTGTAAAAGGTATTGAAGTTTTATTTGACATAATTCCGCATTTTAAAGAACTGGAATTTATTGATTTAGGCGGTGGCTTTAAGGTTCCGTATAAAGATGGGGATAGCGAAACTGATATTAACGCTCTTGCTCAAAAAGTTGGTGAAGCTTTTGCCAATCATCCAAACCCTGGTAATAAACATTTGCAGGTTTGGTTTGAACCAGGCAAGTTTTTAGTGAGTGCGGCGGGTTATTTTATCACACAGGTAAACGTAATTAAAGAAACATCTGCTACCACTTTTGCGAGTGTTAACAGTGGGTTTAATCATTTAATTCGTCCTATGTTTTACAATTCATATCATCGAATCGAAAATATAAGTAACAACAACAACGGATCGGAAAAAACCTACTCGATTGTCGGTAACATTTGTGAAACTGACACGTTTGCCTGGGATCGAAAAATCAATGAAATAAGCGAAGGCGATTACCTTGTTTTTTATAACGCTGGCGCTTATGGTTTTGAAATGTCTTCCAATTTTAATTCCAGGTTAAAGCCAGCCGAAGTTCTAGTAAAAGACGGCAAGGCTTCATTAATACGCAGAAGAGATTCATTTGAAGACCTTTTACAAAATCAACTTATATAAAAAAAAGTAAACATAAATATTGTGTCAACGTTTATGTTTACTTTATAATTTCAACGAGAATCTTCTCCTATACTGGGTTATGGATTGCTCCCTGACGAAGAATTACCGTTATCCTGGAATTGATTATTAGCTCCCCGATTCTGATTATCGTTTGGCGAACTGTTTTGATTACTGTTATTCCGTTCCCGGTCTTGATTATTTGTATTGCCGTACCTGAAGTTTTGTTGGGCTGAGATTATCGCCTGATCTCGTTCACTCTTTAACGAGCGTATTTCCTGCCTTTTCTGAGAATGGCTCAGGCTTTTATTGTGCCTTACATCTCTTATTTGATTGGCATAATCAATTTTTATTGACTGAATTTGTAACGACAATTTGTAAGGCGTTCTTCTATAGCTATACGGATTTGGGTAACCATAAGGATAACCAAACGGATAGCCATAGTAAGGATAACCAAAATAAGGATAACCGTAGTAAGGATAACCGTATCCGAAGCCAAATCCAACTGACGGTGTAACCACCACTCTTGGATGGTAAACATGATAATGTCCACCTTTTCTTTGAGCTGAAGCGCCCAGGGTTAACAGTAACGATGATAAAATTATTAATAGCGTTTTCATAAAATTTGTTTTAAATATGTTCACCTTATTGGACGTCAAAAAAAATAAAAGTGATCTCAAAAATTCACCTATAACTATTTTTTAACGAATTGATTAAATGATAGTTTCTTACACAAAATTGAGAACTCCTGGCGACGAAAAAATGTTAAGAAGTTTTGCCTTGATGAAGATATTGTTTGCTCTTTAAAAGGTTGGATACTTCTATAGAATCGTGCGGACTTTAATAGTTATACGAAACTTTTTTCTCCTGTTTAAATTCGAAAAAAACAAACCATGCCGTTATAAATGTTGAAAATAACAGCCACGATACAATAGGAATATTAAATTGAGAAACTGATGGTGAAGCAGAGAACCAGCCGCCCATTCTATAGATGACAAAGAAGCCTAAAAAATTTTTTATCAATTCCCACAAAAAAGCAAAGCGATTCCGGTCCATCAATTCGGTAAATGAATAAACACTTAAAAAAATAAAAAGGCCATAAACGAAAATTCCCGGTGAGCCTATTGCTGCAATATTTGCAAAAAGATAGCTTGTAGAAATCAGTAATATTGTTAACTGAATCCATGACCAAATCAACAGTTGATTTGAATATGCGGGGGCATATTTTTGAAAACTATATACATCTTCAATTTTATAAACAGGAAATTTTTCGGCCACATCTTTTGGCCGCCATCCTGTAGGCATCAGCCAAATCCTTAGTCTATCTTTCCAGCTTTTTGCGTGCCACGCATCCTTTACCAAAAGCAATAAATGGATGAAATTAATTTTTACCGGGTTCCACGTTCCGGCCGGCCGTGTAATGCCGTATACTGGTGGAACGCTGGCAAGTTCTTCCTGGAATGTTCCAAAAAGCTTGTCCCAAATGATAAATATCTGCGAAAAATTCTTATCAATATATTCTTTGTTTATTGCATGGTGTACTCTGTGGTGAGATGGCGTTACAATAATTTTTTCAAGCCAACCCATTTTTTCAATGTGTTGCGTATGATACCAAAACTGGGCAAATAATTGAATAGGTGCAACAATTGCTATTACTGTCGCCGGTACGCCGAGTAACGCTGCAGGGAGCAGAAACACAGAAAATATTTTTATAATTTCTGAAATGCTTTGTCTTAATGCGCACGCCAAATTAAATTCTTCACTGCTGTGATGAATGATATGGAGATTCCATAAAATATTGTATCGATGTTCAATTCGATGCACCCAATAGCCGGCAAAATCCAGGGCAATAAAGGCAGCGATATAAACCCAAATTCCAGGTTGCAAGTGAATGACGGCAATGCGGCTAACCAGCCACTGGTAGCTTATAATTACAACACTTAGGCCGAGAACATCCTTAGTTACATTGGTAACGCCGGAACTGAGGCTCGATATCATATCCATTTGCCGAACTGTATCTTTTCCTTTGAACCAACCATACCACTTCTCAAGAAGAACCAGCGACAGGAAAATCGGCATCGCAATCAATAATATTTTTCCGTATGTTTCCATATGCAAATCGTTCTTTAAAATTACTGAAGTTTCTAAACATTAATTCAGGTTGGTGGTGTTAAAAAGGCTTGCCGATTCAAACTTTTTTTGGCAAATTCTAAACCGGTTACGGCTTCTGTCAGCATGTTATGATTCTTGTGTAATCGTCGGAATTTACTGATTTAACCGAAATTATTTCCTCCATTTATTAGGCCCGGTGTCAATTTGTCTATTATTTGTTATTGGCAAAAAGTTTGACAATGCTACCTTTGCAGCCAATTTTACAAAATGGAAAAAAATAAAAAACACACAGGAGATACCGAAATGGACAACCAGGCAGAGTCACAGAATTTGTCGGCAGATGAAGTTAATACCATCGACATCGATGATATAGCTGAACCATTGGTCCCTGATGAGACAAAAGAAAAATTGAGGGATGAACTGGAAGAACAAAAAGATAAATACGTCAGACTTTTTGCAGAATTTGATAATTATAAGAGGCGTACTTCCAAAGAACGTATCGAATTAATTCAAACAGCGGGCAAAGAGGTTATCGTTTCTTTACTCCAGGTCCTGGATGATTGTGATCGTGCTGAAACGCAAATGCAGCAGACCGACGACGTTAAACAAATAAAAGAAGGCATCCAGCTCGTATTTAATAAACTCAGGAAGACTTTACAGGCGCAGGGCCTAAAAGCAATGGAAAGCGTTCATACTGATTTTGACGTGGAAAAGCATGAAGCCATAACAGAAATTCCTGTGGATGATAAAAAATTAAAAGGTAAGGTCGTTGATGAAATTGAAAAGGGATATTATCTGAATGACAAATTGATAAGATTTGCTAAAGTTGTTGTAGGAAAATAAGATCTCATGAACGGACGTTTCCATTTACCGGTAACTGCGAACGGTTAATGGTTGTGTTTTACGCAGGTCACAATAAATTGTATGGTAAGTTCAATGGCTTCAAAAAGAGACTATTACGAAATTTTAGGCATAGATAAATCTGCCGGGCCGGATGAAATTAAAAAGGCCTATCGCAAAGTTGCAATGCAACATCATCCTGACAGGAACCCGGGCGACCACACCGCAGAAGACAAATTTAAGGAAGCTGCGGAGGCCTACGAAATATTAAGCGATCCAGATAAGAGAGCACAATACGATAGGTTCGGTCACAGTGCTTTTAGCTCAGGGCGTGGCGGTGGTTATTCCGGGCATGGCATGAACATGGATGATATATTCAGCCAGTTTGGCGACATTTTTGGTGAAGATGTTTTTGGTGGTTTTTTTGGCGGAGGAAGAAGCGGCGGCCGTTCTTCAAGAAGCAGGGGCACGAGGGGAAGTAACCTCAGGGTAAAGATTAAGGTGAATTATGAGGAAATGGCTAAGGGCATTTCCAAAACGATCAAAGTAAAAAAATATGTTGCCTGCCATACTTGCGGTGGCTCGGGTGCAAAAGATAAAAATAGTATGCAAACCTGCAGCACTTGTGGAGGTAACGGTCAGGTGCGCAGAGTTCAAAATACTTTTTTGGGACAAATGCAAACAGTAAGTACCTGCCCCACATGCAATGGTGAAGGATCGGTAATTACAAATAAATGCACAACATGTAAAGGTGAAGGGAGAATGTATGGTGAAGAAACTGTTACCTTAGATATACCGGCCGGAGTTCAGGAAGGCATGCAGTTGAGCATGAGCGGCAAAGGAAACATGGGTGAACGGGGAGGAGGTTCGGGCGATCTGATTATCCTCATAGAAGAAGAAGCGCATCCTCACTTGCATAAGGAGGGGCTGAACGTTGCTTTTGATTTATATATATCATTTCCTGATGCAGTTTTTGGAACTAACTCTGAGGTTCCAACAATTGACGGCAGGGCTAAAATCAAAATACCGCCGGGAACGCAAAGTGGTAAAATTTTCCGCCTGAAGGGCAAAGGATTTCCTTCGATAAACTCTCATGAAAAAGGTGACCAGTTAATTCATGTGAATGTGTGGACTCCTCAAAATGCTTCAACTGAAGAAAAGCAGGCCTTGGAGAAAATGATGCATAGCGAAAACTTTAAACCCAAGCCAGATAAAAACGATAAGACTTTCTGGGAAAAAATAAGAGAGACTTTTAGTTAGGCGGAGTTATTCATTTCTTCTCCTTTTCTTCTTCTCGTAATAAAGCACTTTGCATTTATCAATCAATCCGATAAATTCATTTTCAAGATAATCGTCGGGCTTAGCCGATGATGTGGCAATATCTTTAATATCGTCCCAAACAATGTCTGGTATATATTTCGATTCCCGCAGCTTTAACCCAAACATGGTGACTGCAGAAGCAAACTGAAAACTTTGAGGGATGGAATCAAAAGGCACATAATTTTGAGGACAGATATGCGTGATAAAGATACCTGTCGTATCTGACGGGGCTCTGTAATGCAACGTGACATTTGCAAAATAGCTGGTAATTGGTTTGGTGCTGTCGGTATTGGCAGGCACTATTTCAAAGATGGCGGTATTGCCCGTTCCAGCGCCAATTTCGCCGCCTTCCAATTCATCACCTTTTTCTGCAAGTACATTTCGCTTATTGTCATATCCAATCAACCTGTATTCTTTTACATAACCTGAATTAAAACTTACCGTTAAGTAAACATCATTGGCAATTGCATAAAGTGTTTGGGTAAATTCGGTAACCAATACTTTTTCAGCTTCACGTATATCATCCAAATAAGCAAAGTTTCCATTTCCTTTTTTTGCCAGTACTTCAATCTTCGAGTCTTTATAATTCCCCATTCCAACGCCGAGGCAGGTTAAGTAAACTCCCGTCTGCCGTTCTTTGGCAATTAATTCCTCCAGTTCTTTTTCAGTGTTCTGACCAATATTAAAATCACCATCGGTTGCAAGGATAATCCGGTTGTTCCCTCCTTTAATAAATGTAGATTCAGCAAGCCTATACGCAGATCGAATAGCAGCTTCTCCCGGTGTATCTCCTGACGCAACCAGCTGTTCAATGGCTTTGGTAATTTTTTCTTTTTGATCGCCACTGGTCGGTTGCAGCCAAACACCCACAGATCCTCCATACGTAACAATGGAAACGGTGTCTTTTTGGCGTAAGTTATTTACCAGTAACCGAAATGCTTCTTTCAGCAATGGTAACCTGTTAGGAAGATCCATGCTCCCGGAAACGTCGATCAAAAAAACGAGGTTTGATGGGGGAACGTTATCGAGGTTCAATTTCTTTCCCGAAAGATTGAGAAATAATAACTGGTGTTCTTTGTTCCAAGGGCAATCTGTTACCTGTGATTCTATCCTGAAAACATTTTTACCAGCTGGCTCCTTATAATTGAAATTGAAATAATTCAGCATTTCGTCTATACGTACGGCATCGGGTGGCACTTTACTGTCCTGGTCGATGAACCGCCTCACATTACTGTAAGAAGCTTTGTCAATTCGCATTGCAAATGCAGTTGAAGGATTATTGTTTGCTTTAATGAAATCGTTTTCTACAATATTGCTGTAAGTCTCATTATCATAATACCAGGTAGGATTTACACGCCCGTCGGAGCCGATAGTTATAGAAACCAGTTTTTGTTTTTGCGTACTAACGGTGGTAGCCAGCATTCTCAGGGTTATTTCCTGATACACATTTGTTTTAATTCTTAACGCCCTGGGTTCGTAGCCATCAGCGCTAAAAATAAGTGAGTCGTATAAGTTAGGGCTCGGAATTCCAAAGCCACCCGTACTGCCGCTGTGATAGATTAACCTCGTTCCGGGCATATAAATTTTTACATTCTGTAAAGGTTGATTTTTTTCATCCTTTACATCGCCCCTGATGTAGTATTGTGCAGTAGTATGGCAAACCAGGGCTAAAGAGAAAAAAGTAAAAATTACTTTCCGCAAGCGATTGTTTATTTTGTAAGATATACGCTTCTTATCAAAGACACAAAATCCCGTAAAAAAATGATCGTTAAATTATATTAAACCAATTGATAGATTTCTTTAATATTTCTTCCAAGGCCGTCATAATCCAATCCATAACCAATTACGAATTTATTGGGGATATTAAAACCCAAATAGTCAATCTTTATAGGATGCAGCAAAGCATCAGGTTTATGAAGCAACGTCGCAATTTTTAATGATGTTGGATGCTGGTGTTGCAGTTGAGGCAAAAAATGAAATAGGGTTTTGCCGGTGTCAACAATATCTTCGATAATAATTACATCCCGCCTGTGTAGATCTGCATCAAGACCGATAGCCGTTATTACTTTGCCTGAAGTTTTAATGCCTTTGTATGAAGCTAGTTTGATGAAACTTATTTCAGCTTCAAGATTAATTCGTTTAAACAAATCTGCTGCAAAAATAAAGGCGCCATTTAATATGGCAATAAACAGCGGTTTCTTTCCTTCATAATCCCGGTTAATTTCTGCCGCAACTCTTTTCACTTGTTCTTCAATTTCAGCTTCGCTTAAATAGGGAACAAATTCTTTGTCATGAACTTTAATGGCGGCCATAAATTATTTTGAAATGATGAGGTGTTGCCCGGTTTTTAAACTATCGTTTTTTAAATTATTCCACTCTTTCAATTGGCTGACGGACACATTGTATTTTTTTGAAATAGCATACAGGCTTTCTTTTGGCTGTACTTCATGCGTTCTTAATTCACCCGGCGATGATGAAGTTTGTAAATAGTTATTATCGTTAGAATTGTTTTTTTTTGAAACCAGTTTTACCAGGGGCGGCCTCAAATAAATTTTTGTGCCTGGATAAATATTGTCCGCCGATGAAATATTATTGTATTCGTAAAGGCTTTGTAATATCACGCCATTTTTTTGCGAAACGTCATATAAACTTTCATTCTGTTGAACAATGTAATATTCTTTGTCGCCTAACCTTTGTTTTTTTTCCAGAAAAATATATTGACTCTTTTCAAGTAAACCGTCTTTATTCAAATCATTTATGTCCAGCAGGCGATTCAGGTTAATATTGTTTTGGGTAGCTATTGCAAGCAATGAAGTTCCCTTGGCAGCAAATACAACTTTGCAACCGTTTATAGTAAGTTTAGCAGGTTCAGTAATAGCGATATCAGATGCATCCTGCGGGGTTGTAGTCAACACTTGAACCTGGTTTTTATCTTCAGTATCGCTGGAATATTGAGAGGCATCAAAAACCGGAACATCGTTGATGCCGTCCAAAGTATATTGTTCTAAATTATTATCTTCTATATTCTTAATAAGAATGTCCGGGTATTTAGGATTGGTGGCGTAGCCGGCTTTACTCAAACCATAGGCCCAACCCTTATAATCACGGGGATCCAATTTGAAAAGAAAGGAGTAGCGGGAACTGCCTCTTAAAAAGTTAGAATGGTCGCGATAAGAATCTTCGGCAGTTTTGTAAGCTCTGAAACATTCTCCGGGTGCATCGTCATCATGGGTAACGGTTTCCGCGGTCCAGGTACTCTTGCATTTAATGCCAAAATGATTGTTTGATTTTTTCACAAGGTCACTGTTGCCGTTTTCCGTTTCCAGGATACCTTGTGCCAGTGAAATAGCTGCCGGTACTCCCATTCGTTTCATTTCACGTATGGCAATATCTTTATACTGTGCTACGTATTCAGCTACCGTCATGTCTTGGGCACCAACTATCTTTGACAAAAAAATGGAAATAACGAGTAAGAAGAATATCTTTTTCATTAAGGTGTGCGGTGTGTATGGTATTTAGTTCTAAAAAATTGAAACATTTCATTTTTTCTGAATCAACATCAGGCCATCCCTAACAGTAACGAGTACATGCTGTATTCTATTATCTTCTTTCAGGTGTTCATTAAATGCATGAATAGCTTTTGCATTTTTTCCGGTAATATTTTCTTCCAGCACTTCCCCGTGAAACAGCACATTATCGGCTAACAGAAATCCTCCCTTTTTTAGCAGGGGCAAAGTTAATTCGTAATAATTAATATAGTTCACCTTGTCGGCGTCAATAAATATCAAATCCCACGTTTTATTCAAAGTTGGAATTATATCCAGGGCATTTCCTTCGTGTAAAAATATTTGTTTAGTATATAATGATTTGCTAAAAAAGTTTCGGGCAATATTTGCGTCTTCCTGACGAATTTCGATTGTATATAGCTCACCTGTCGGCATAAGTCCTTTAGCAAGGCAAATTGCACTATATCCCATAAAGGTCCCTATTTCTAAAACCCTTTCAGGCTTAATCATCTTGCTAATCATTTCAAGCAACATCCCTTGTAGCGGCCCGCTGAGCATATTTGCATGCGGATGATTCAGATAAGTATATTTTTCAATTTCCTGCAGCAAATTGTCAGTTGAAGAAGTGTATCGGGCTGCATATTCTTCCGCCTTGCTGGCTATAATTTCTACCATTAACTAAATTATTTTTACGAGGGTTTCTTTTTAGAAACCAATAAAAGGCCAAGAAAAGTAAGTAATCCGTTCACGATAATCAGTTCTTCGGCAAATACATATCCGTTGAAAAGAACAATGGAATATTTATCAATAAAGATGCAAGCTACCGGCGCTAAAATGCAAATAACCGGGGTTGCCTTATCCATCACACTTCTTTTTTTGGCGTAAAGTGAAAAAGCAAACAATCCAATAAGCGGCCCGTAGGTGAACGTGGCAACTTTAAAAATTGCGCTCACAACAGAGGCATTGTTTACAGCATTAAACAACAATATAACTAGCAATATGAGAATGGAAAAAAATATGTGTACGTAAGTTCGTTTCCTAACCATTTGCTTCTCATTCAAAACTTTATTTTTATCAAAATTTAAAAAATCTATGCAAAAAGAAGTAGTTAAGGCTGTAAGGCCGGAGTCAGTCGTGGCAAAGGTTGCGGCCGTAAGGCCCAGCATAAAAACCACCGCAGGAACACCTTTAAAGTGATTTAATGCAATTTCGGGGAAGAGATAATCGGTCCGGGGAAGATGTGAATCGCTGTCGAGTGGAATGGCAATACCTTTTTGATTTGCATAAATATAAAGTAAAGCGCCTACGCTCAAAAAAAACAGGTTAATAATTACAAAAACAAATGTAAAAGTCAGCATGTTCTTTTGGGCCTCTTTCAGGTTTTTACAACTCAGGTTTTTTTGCATCAAATCCTGGTCGAGGCCAAACATGCCAATCGTTACAAATATTCCTCCTAAAAATTGCTTGGTGAAATGAAACTTATTGCTCATAAAATTATCAGTAAAGAATATCTTAGAATAGTTACTTTCTTTAACTGTTTTAAATGCCTCGCCTATGTTTAAATGCAAGCTGTTGCAAATAAAATAGATAGAGAGAAATACCGAAGTAACTAAGAAAACAGTTTGAAGAGAATCAGTAATGATGATCGTTTTTAATCCGCCCCTGAAAGTATAGCCCCATATTAATAACAAACAAATGACAATGGTTAACCAAAAGGGAACACCCATTTCATCAAAAATGAAACGTTGTAAAACTATGGCTACAAGGTAGAGCCTGAAAGCAGAGCCAATAGTTCTTGACATTAAAAAAATAGCTGCGGCTGTTTTATGACTCACTTTACCCAGTGTCCGTTCTATTACTTCATAAATAGAAATGAGGTGCATTTTATAATAAAGCGGTAATAAGATGCCTGCAACTATAAAATAACCAACAGCGTTACCCAATACAAATTGAAAATACCTGAACTGCGAACCTGCAAGATTGCCAACTTCACCTGGTACGGAAATAAAGGTAACGCCGCTAAGTGCAGTCCCTATCATTCCAAACGCAACCAGGTACCATTTAGAAGAACGGTTGGCAATAAAGAATGTAGCGTTGTCTGATGATTTTCTTGAAGTGAAATAAGATATCAGTATTAGCATTAAAAAATACCCGATAATGAAAGAAAGTAAAACAACAGGAGACATAAGCGTGATTAATAAACTGCTTAAAGGCAGGTATAATGTTTAAAAAGAAAATTAGGATTTCAAAGTTTTTATTTTGAATTTTATTCAAGATAAATAAAAATATGGCAATAAAATCGCTGGCTGTTTTTTGCGGTTCGAAACAAGGTAATAATCCGCTCTTTTGTGAGCATGCCAAAGAATTGGGATACCTGCTTGTACAACAAAATATTACCTTAATATATGGCGGTGGTAACAAAGGAATTATGGGAGCGGTTGCCAATGCTGTTTTGGAACGAAATGGGAGAGTCATCGGCATCATGCCTAAACTCCTGAATGGCATAGAACATAGCCACACCGGTATTTCGGAAATGCATGAAACGGAAGACATGCATGCACGAAAAAAGATGCTTTACGAAAAAGCGGATGCAGCTTTGATATTACCGGGAGGATATGGAACTATGGATGAACTTTTTGAAATACTTACCTGGAATCAATTAAATATACACGATAAGAAGATTTTTATTCTTAACTCTGAAGGTTTCTACAATCATCTTATTGCCCATTTTAAAATGATGGAGCAGGAAAATTTTCTATACAAAAAGATAACGGAGCAGCTTACAATAATAGGGTCTCCTGCTCAACTATCATTTGTTTAACTATTTACTATTTTTTTGGTTATTGTATTTTTGGATAATTAAATAAACTCATTCTAAAATATTTATAATGAATCGTGTCATTTTTATTACAGGCGCTACATCCGGCATCGGTAGGGCCTGCGCAGAAAAATTTGCCGCAGCCGGTGACCAATTAATTATAAACGGGAGAAGACAAGACAGGTTAGAAGAATTAAAACAATCGTTGGAAAGTCAATACAAGATTGACGTTCTTATTGCCGCTTTCGATGTACAAAATAAAAAGGACGTTTTCGATTGCATTAATTCCTTTTCAGGGAAATGGAAGGCGATTGATATTCTTATTAATAATGCCGGGCTTGCACTTGGCAGAGATTTTTTTGATGAAGCATCGCTTACTGATTGGGAAATAATGTTACATACAAATGTTGACGGACTATTGTATGTGAGCAAAGCAGTTTTGCCATATATGATTGAAGAAAAGCAGGGGCACATTATTAACCTTGGTTCAGTTGCGGGAGACGATGTTTATGAAAAGGGAAATGTTTATTGCGCCAGCAAATCTGCTGTGGAAGCAGTTAGCAGGGCAATGAGAATTGATCTTTTGCGACACCGCATAAAAGTAACCAACATTAAACCGGGGGCTGTTGAAACCGAGTTTGGTGTGGTTAGATATAAAGGAGATTCTGCCAAAGCAGCCAAGGTATATGAGGGTTTTACACCCCTCACAGGTGTTGACGTTGCGGATGCAATTTTTTACTGCGCCTCACTGCCGCCCAACATTTGCATAAATGAATTGGAAATCACTCCGTTGGCCCAGGCAACAGGCATTTTTTTTCACAAGAGTTTGTAATTATTGCAACATTTTTTCTGCTAAATCGTTAACAATAGGAGTATTAGGTTAAAAAGAAGACAATTTGCTTTTTTTTGACCTAAAAGCTCGCTGGTCGTTTTATAAATCAGCTATTTTTTTGTAATATTGTTATTGATCATTCAATTTCCTTGTACCGCATGAAAAACCTTGTTAGACAACCAACTCTGATACTGATATTATTGTTGGCATTTCAATTTTCTGTTTATAGTCAGGATGTAATTAAGCAGGTTTCCTGTTTTGACTCTACACTTAAAAAAGAAGCAGATAGTTTAAAGGAAAGTTTTAAAGAACAAGGATTTATAGTAGTTAAAGAAGCTACGATGATGATGGAGAGCGAATATGAAATGCCGGTGATTGTTCCATTGACGCAAGGTAGCTGGTACCAATTTGTTTTTATTGGAGACCTTAGTTCAAAACTCTATGAAGTAAGGATGTATGACTTTGATGAAAAACAGGTGGTGTATGTTAAACACTATGGGCAGGATAAAATGGCAAATATTATTAGTTATTCCTACATACCAAAATTTACGGAATATCATATGATTAAGCCGGTACAGGTAAATAAATTGAAGAAAAAGAATGTGTGCGGTTATATTATGATGCTTAAGAAAGTCAAATAGTTTTTTTATGCTTGTTGATAACTTAACCCGGGGCGTGATTAACCCCGGGTTTTTTATTATTCGTTACGTGGCCCTGGCAAATACTTCGGAATATTTTTTTCAGCTAATACAACAACCATATTTTGAATTAGCTATTATGGCTCAATCTCCGGCGTGAATCTAAAATCACTTTCAGATACTAAAATGTGTATGCTAATCAGTTAAAACCCTTCTGATTTTGTACTTCTCAGAGATTCTATTGATCATCGTTCAATAATGACATTAGGCCCCGGGCAATTGAATTAGCAATGCCTATACAGCTTGAACTACCGGATTGGTTTGAAACCCCTAAGTTCTTTTATGACAAATGATTATTACTGGCTTAGTGAGATTCTTATTTGCACCCCGGCACGGGTATCAACCGTTGGAGGCGACGATGAGATATATGGGTTTACTCTCCGTTGTTCAAAATATAATTTTACATTGATGCGATTGCTTATATAATAATCTATTGTCGGGCTTATGGTAATTTCTTTGCTGCCATTGGTGGCAAAAGCACTATTCTGATCGAGGCGGCTATTGGAGGTTACGTTATCGGCTATTTTAAAATCAAGCCTGAAATTGATCTCGTTGTCCAATTTTTTGCTATCCTTTTTTGAAAAAGGGACTTTAAAAGGAAGTTTCATTCCTTTTTTACGAAATCCACCGCCAAAAGTATATTGGGTAGAACGTACTTCGCTGAGCTGGTAATCGATCAGGCTCAGGCTTAATTGCCGTTGTTTCTGGTATTCAAATTTTAAACTAAGTTGATTTGTAAAAGTCATGTCTGCGCCTATTAATGGAGCAAATTGTTCCTGGATAGTTATGTTAGGAATTAAAAAGAAAGGTATGTAATTGTTGTTTCCTGCAGTAGTATCTATGAATGAAGGGTAACCGAATCTCGAGACATCCTGATATAATAATGCTGAGGTAAAGCTATTCATACCGAGGCTCGCATTGTATGCGTGCGTTAAAGAAAAATTGGTAAATATTTTATCGAGTCCGGGCACCCGGCTTAACCCGTTATAGGTGATTCGCCAGTTGGGTCTGGGCAAAATATCGCGAAATGGATTGGATTTAATGTTAGTGTTATTTTGTCGTATCAATGAAACTTTAGTCGGATCCTGGCCGGTGTATGCTGCAATAAATGCTGGCACCAACACATCTACTGCATATCTTCCATAACCCAACGCGTATCCATCGTTAGCAGTCGGACTTCCTCGTAATTTATTGTATGTATTTAAATCTCCTAATCGCTTCGACAATACTTCGCGATAGTTTTGAAACTTTAAGAAAGTGCTCGAAACCTGGTTGGGATCATATTTTCCGAAAAGCGTCTTAAATGCAATATAACTTACGTTAAATCCACCCTGCACATAGGGGCTCAAATGAGAAAAATGATTTCCAGTACCCGTTGTATCCTTGAATGTTTCAGTGAAATTTTTCGTAAATGTTTTGTCAATATTTACATCTATCGTTAAATCCCTGACGGGTTCAAGCTGTGCAGAAGCAGAAATTTTTTGATCAAAACTCTGAACGAATAAATCGTTAAAAGTTGTATCTCTTGTTATCAGGCCTCTTTTTGCGGCCCTGTTCAGCCAGTTGGTATCAGGTTGTTTTCCTAAAATAAAATCGAACCCCGGCGCCATGCTCCTGAAATCTTCACCCAAAATACGCGTACTGTCGGTATACCCTGGCAACCTTGTATGACTGTTTTGAGAAATGGACCCATTAACGGATTTTATACTGGTAAGCAGTTTGCCGAAAACCCGTGCGATACCAGTTACTTCAGGCAAATCTTTCGCATCTTTTTTCCCTTTTGATAATTGGTCATTTGCGTTGCCTCGCTTTGCCAGTGAGTCACGGGCATTTGACTTGCTGTTTTGCGATGTTTGCCTTGGCTGGTCAAGCGCTTTCAGCCATTTTGATTTGGCATAAAGCCTGGTGAAATCCAGTTGAAGATTGGCTTCTTCCTGTTGCCCGTTTTCAAGGAAATTTCCAAGATTTACGGCTAACCGCGATGCGCCAATCCACTGGTAATTGGCTGTATATCCTACTCGTAATGTCGTCCAGTCAGTTAATGGAAATTTATTTAATGGCACATTATAAGAAAAATTGACGGTTTGTGTAAAGACGGTATTACGACCTCCGTCCCAGAAATTTCTTTTCACAGTATCTTTTTTGGCCCTTGTGTCGAGCCTTCCGTAAGGCTCATCTATTACCGCATTATTGAGCGCCGTATAATCAATATTCAAAGAATGGGTAAGATCCCATCTGAAAATAAAGTTTCTGTCGAAAGTAAAATACTTGTCATAAGTTTCGGGGATCACATATTTATCGCCACCAATGCTTCGTGGTTTTATAACGCCAAATTGCCTGAAAATATCTGCCCTGAAACTAACCTGTGAAGGAATTGGATTGAAATTAAAATCTTTTACCAGGTCAAACCAATGCGTTTTGGTTTTCTTAAACAACTTCTTAAAAGGTTCAAAATATTTTGGCTGGGGCGCAAAATTATAACCCAGGCCTCCACGCTGTTTTGTTACAGCATTATATTCAATAAGCGGATTATGGGCTTCGGTTTTTGTATAAGAGTAGCTGAGGTCAATATTTTCGATATCCCAGGGCTTTGGCTTTTTGCTGCTCGTTCTGTTTTTATGGACGTTGGTGAAACTGATAGTTTTTGTGGAGGTAAAGTCTACCGCGTCTTTTCTTATTGAGTCTCTCTGGCTTTTTGAAGCTTCTCTAAGTTTTTGTTTCAAAGTAATGTCTCCCTCATAAGGATCGTATTGTGGAGTGCTTATTGTTTGCGATACGCTTGCATAAAAAGGAATTGACAATGCTGCTTTTCTTGGTAACAACTTACCAAGCTCAAGGTTAGTTGCTACGTCAAGTTGAAAAAAGTTATCCTTATAACGCTGATCTACTCCCTGTTCCAATGTGCCAAATCCATTACTATGAGTATTTGCAGAAGCTGAAATTGTTCCAAGATCTGCAAGATTTACATCCACTCTCGCAAGGGAAGCCCAGCCACCTTTTTCGTTTAAAGACGAAAGCCGCAATTCATTAAACCAGAGTTCACCGCAAGCCGATCCGGTATTAACATTTTTCACCCCCATTAAAATACCGCCTATGTCGCCGAGGTTGGGATTACCAATTACCGAGTACGTTTGACCGTTAGACTGCAATCGAGAAAACAAAGTATTTAATGGAGTACTTGATAAATTTCTTGCGTTCTTAAGCTGAGTAAGTTGATACAAGTCTACGTTAAGATTATTACTCTGTATCCATAATGTATCATTATATTCTTTACTATCAGGATTTAGCCCTGAATTTAGCGGCGTAAGTTTTAACGGAATCCTCACTTCATAATAGTTGGAAACAAAATCGCTCCCCAATCTTATATCCGCAACAAGATCATTATCACTGAGTTGGGTGCCTGCTTTTTTTTCCGCATGAATATATAATTTCAGATTGCCAAACTGTCTCAGGTCCCTTGACGCAAAAGTTTGAAAGACGGCTTTTCCATCGTTTTGGTTAAGTCCGCAAAAC
The DNA here is from genome assembly GCF_057362405.1 of Ginsengibacter sp. Taxonomy (NCBI): domain Bacteria; kingdom Pseudomonadati; phylum Bacteroidota; class Chitinophagia; order Chitinophagales; family Chitinophagaceae; genus Ginsengibacter; species Ginsengibacter sp. The sequence continues at coordinate 19,427 of NZ_JBMQQG010000218.1, read as the reverse complement.
TGGAGTGAAAGTGATTGCTCATTTTGCAAAAGATTTACGCCGTTATTGCTTAATGTTTGAACCCGTTGAATATCTGACGGAGTTCGGTAAGGCAATGGAGAACGCTTATCATTCTCTTCAATATTTACGGCGCCCACGTTGAAGTCGTTCGTAACCTCGGGGCTGTAATTTCCGGTGGTGTCAAGTTTGTATTCAAATTTTCTCCAGGTATTTCTTACAAGCGCCAGTTTTCCAAAACGAACAACCACGCTGTCATCAAAACCTGTCAGGAACATTCTTATAAATCTTATCGATTTAAAGTCGGGGATATTACCAATTTTTTTATTATAAGATTCTATAGGAATCCTTAACTGGTACCATGTTTCCTGTCTTGAAGATTGATCAGCCAGCTTTACCGTAACTACCTTTTTGTCTACAATAAAATTCTGCCCAATGTTCATGTCAGGCGCAGTTGGTGGTTTAAGGTCAACAGTATATTGAAAATATTCTTCAGTTTCATTAAGGGTATTATCCCTGTTTAAGTCTTCCTGGTCAGGATAAAGTGTGGCGGCCGATGAGTATTGGGAGTTATTGTTCGCGATAGGTGAGTTGCCCTGGGGGCCATTAAAGTTTTTATAACGCGTAAGGATATTCGCATTTTGAGCATCAAGATCGCTGCCGCGATAGTAATGATAGTTGTCTGAGGATGGATCAGCTAATGCGTCCTGGTATGCTTTTGAGCCTGCACCGAAATTAGTTGCCAATACATTTAAATAATCATTTCTGCGTTTCGTTACTTCAGCGCTATCGGTTAACCCGTCAAAACCAACATCCTGGTAGGGCCTGTCGTTGGGGTCATTACTGAATGCATTGGTAACCTGTATTGGATTGCGTGGAATAACGCCCCATATTGAAGTGTCTACCTGTGCAGGAAGATTGGGAGTCGGCAATCCATTTTCATAAAATCTGCGTGAATCCTTTAGCACATCTTCGGAAACGTTCCCCAGGTTTATATAAAATTTACCTCCATTACTGGTTGGATTATTTATAAAGGGATCCTGCACCCAACACTCAATATACTCAACATTCGCCGTTTCAAAGTCAGTCTGGTCAATGCTTCGCATCAATCCACCCCATCGCTTTGAAGGCTTAAGCAATTTACCGGTAGCCGAAACATCTGTCGCTGAAGCGTCATAGTTGTACGGACCACGTTCAGTAGGATAATAGGCAAGATCAAAAGTGATCAATTGGTTTTGGCCAAAGTCAGTTGTTATCTGTGGGAAAATTTCTGTTTGGGAAATAGCTCGCTCCCTGGGATCAGAAAGCGCCTTGGTATTCCCTTTTAACGGGTTATTTACATTTTTGGGATCCTGTAATGTCGGTTCAATTTGATACCAGGCAATTTTTGCCCTGTTCATGCCATAATCAAGTTTATCATTATCTGCTGCTTCGGGGAATAATAGCGTATTGCCGCTTGTATCGGTGGCACCGTAGGGCGTAGATGCTAATGCCCAGCTTATCGGTGGAAAGCGAAGATCAATATCACTTTTACTACCTTCAAAATCGTCAATGTAAACTACACCATTACTACCCTTTCCTATTTGGGGAGCGTGGCCAGGTTTTAAATAGGCTGCCTCGGCATAAGCGCTAATTGCAGAAGGTGCTGTTGTATTATAAAATGGCAGCTTATCTAATAATTTTGTCAACCTCGGCACGTCTCTGTGATAGTTGACATCTGCTCCATACATTGTATTTCTAATAGGGTCTTCGCCATAATCCACCTTTGTGAAGAATGGCCTTTCGCTTAATCGTACCATGGTTGCGCCAATGGTAAGTTGTTCTTTGGCAGTATTTTTAGCCTGGTAATCCAATCTCAGACCCAAATAACTTTTTTGCTGGAGGCCAAAAGTTGCGTTGTTTTCAAAATTTACCTGCACCGGTAAGCCGGCATTAATAATTGCCTGGTTAATTACTTTTATCGTGCCGAGATCGTAGTTAATTGTATAGTCAATATTTTCACTTAGCCGTTGACCACCTGCTGTTACCGTTACTGATCCAGGCGGGATATTATAGCCGATACTAATATCAGAAGATGCCGACGATTTCGCCGAACCTTGTAGTACAAACCGGTCAAGATTTGGAAATTGTTGTTGTGCAATAACTTTTATTGAATCGTACAATGGGTAATACAAACTATCTCTTGCAAGGGTGGTATCAGTAAAAACTTTTGCAGCAATGTCTCGCCCAAAAGGTTGCAACAGTGGAAATATTACCCTGCTATATTGCGGCAGAACCGTGTACCCGGGCACGAAGTCGAAAACGCCATCAGGTTGCGGATCATTATGGTTATTTAGCCTGTCAAGATTTACGAGAGACAAAATAGGTGTACCTAGATTAATATCTCCGAAGGGAAGATACCTTTTGGCTCCTAAACCAGGTTCCTGGTATAAAACGTTCAGGTTAAAATCCTGTTGATCTAGCGTTCCAAATCCCACGCTATAGACATTTTTCATCATCAACTGCCATATAGGAAGATTGGGACGCTGCGACGTAGCTTTCAATAATTTCAGGAACAAAACATTTTGATTTGCAGATGTGGAATCTGGTGGAATATCCTGGGAAAATTCACCTACCTGGTAAATATGTCCATTATAAGAATATTGATATGCGACAGCTAATACCTCATCCGATTGCAGCGGTTGACTTAAAGAAAGGAAGCCTACCTTGGGATTAAAGACATACTGTGTAGAATCCAGCTTTCTCGCAAAAGTCTTTTCAAAATCCTGCACAGGATTTAATCCGTTTACAGTTTGTAATTGGTTTGTGATCAGAGCGGCATTGCGGCTATTAGGATTACTCGTAATGTCCCGGTATTCTGAATTGGTATTGTTGGATGGCAAAGTTCCGGTAACCGTAAATGGATGAAAAGGTTTGTTTTCACCCAAATCCATAAGACCAACAATTTCCCTTGCATCCGTTGTTGCCCCATTTCTATTGGTTACCCATACTTCGAGTCTTAATATATTGACCGGCGTTGTTACAGCCGGCAGATTACTCATCGCTTTATTGAAGTTGTTTTTAAAATATTGTCCCAATAAAAAATGCCTGTTCTCTTCATAGTCATCAGCCTTGAATTCAAATTTCTGTGCCGCACTTCCGCCTTGCAGGTTTACCGATTGTCTTTGCGATTTTTGATTTGCCAGGATTGCGGTTACAAAAAGTTTCCCAAATTGTAATTCAGTCTTTATGCCAAATAAAGACTGTGCTCCCGGGATCAAGGTACTTCTTGAAGGAAACGTGACATTACCTGCTTCAAATCTTTTTAATATTTCATCATCTTTACCGGTATAATCGAGTTTGAGCTGGTTAGTAAAATCGAAGTTAGCAAGGGTGTTATAACTAATGGGGAACTTTAGTTTATCACCAATGTTGGCATTCACATTTAGTTGGGTCGCCATATTGAAATCGAGGCCTCCATTTTTTCTTGCTCTTTCCGCAAGAGTTGGGTTCTTAATATTTTGCCCCTGGTAACCCGCTGTAATATCAACATTTCCCTGTGGTTGAATATCAATTTTTCCGTTTCCGAATAGCCTGTTAAACAGGTTATCATAAATACTGAGTTTTGGTTTTACCTGCCCACGATTTAATAAGTTAAGTGTGTTGGCTCTTTGTTTAAAATAATTCGTTTCAGCTTTTTGACCCTCCATCTCCATAAATTCCTGAGAAGAATACGAAGTCGGCGTTCTATAATATCTGTTTCCAATTTTTTCGTAAACGGTATATCTTTTTGTCGCTGGATCGTAAGCAATTGAGTCCTTAATATTGTTGGGGTTGGCTAAATCAAAAGGGCTTCTTTGGCCTGAATAAAAATCACCTCTTGTATCGTGAATAGGATAATGGAGCGAATCGTTCAGATTTAACTTGGCTGTATCCTGGGCGGATGCGTTATTGGCGCCGATAAATAAAAACAGCACGCCCCAAAGGCAAGCTAATATCAACCCCAAAAAATTCGGTGCCAATTTTCTAATAAACAACATCCCGCGATTAATTAAGGTAGATTTCTCTCAAATAGCTTTTAGGGCTTTTTTTATTATTTCTTCAAGGTTGTTGATGGTTGGGTTGGAAATTACGACTTTTTTAATGGACTGTTCAGCAACTGGCCTTCCTATACCAAGAGCTACCAATGCATTTAACGCATCCTGGTGCAAAGTATTGCCAACAGGTGTATCTAATGGAGTAATTGATGATAATTTCGTCATTTTATCTTTGAGTTCGAGAATAAGCCTCTCGGCAGTTTTTCTCCCTATACCTTTTACGCTTTCGAGCAATGACGCATTGTTCTGAATAATGGCCTTGCTTATTTCATCGGGCTTCAAATGAGACAACATCATTCTGGCCGTAGCTGCACCCACGCCTGAAACACTTATCAACATTACAAACATTTCTTTTTCTATCGAATCAAAAAAGCCATACAATGTGTGAGCATCTTCTTTCACCTGCATGTAGGTAAATAACTTTCCTTCGGTTAATTTTTGAATGTGCGAATAGGTATTTAGGCTAATGTTTACTTCATACCCCAACCCATGCACATCCACATAAACAACGGTCGGCGTTTTATAAGAAAATGTTCCTGATAAATATGCTATCATTTTTTTAAGAGCGCCAAAAATAAGTAATTCACTGTAATGATGGCTATATAAAATATCTACCGCACGATACTTCTGATTGAATAATAAAGTATGTTGTATTTTTGCCCCCTCACAAAACGCCCTGGTCAAATAAATGGATAAAAAAATTTCCGCAGCTATCACCGCCGTTGGTGCTTATGTTCCCGATTACAAACTTACAAATGCCGAACTCGAAACAATGGTGGACACCAATGATGAGTGGATTAAAACGAGAACAGGCGTTGAAGAAAGGAGGATTCTGAAAGGTGAAAATAAAGGCGTTTCTGAAATGGCTATTCCTGCCGTGTTGGAGCTTTGTAAAAAAAGAGGAATTGATCCTATAGAGATTGATTGCCTTATTTGTTGTACGGTAACTCCGGATATGACCTTTCCCGCGACAGCAAATATTATCACTTATAAAATTGGAGCAGTTAATGCATTTGGTTTCGATCTTTCTGCCGCATGTTCCGGTTTTCTATTCGGTGTTACTACCGGTGCATCGTTAATAGAAAGCGGGCGCTATAAAAAAGTGGTTGTTGTTGGAACCGATAAAATGAGCGGAATTGTAGATTACAGCGATCGTAAAACCTGTGTGCTTTTTGGCGATGCTGCCGGCGCAATTTTGTTGGAGCCCAATGAAGAAGGATACGGAATACAAGACAGCCTTTTGAAAACGGATGGTAGTGGCGCTGAGTATTTAAAAATGGTTGCGGGTGGATCTGCTAAACCTGCATCGGTGGAAACTGTGTTGGCTAAAGAACATTATATTTTTCAGGAGGGTCCGCAGGTATTTAAGTTTGCGGTAAAAGGTATGGCCGATGTTTCTTATGAATTGTTGGAAAGAAATCATTTAACGGGTGATGACATTGCGTGGTTGGTTCCGCACCAGGCGAATAAAAGGATAATCGATGCAACTGCAAGCAGGATGGGCTTGAGTATGGATAAGGTTATGATCAATATTCAAAGATATGGCAACACCACTTCCGCTACCATTCCGTTATGCCTATGGGAATGGGAAAAGCAATTAAAAAAAGATGACCTGATCGTACTTGCTGCATTCGGCGGAGGATTTACATGGGGAGCCACTTTAATTAAGTGGGCTTATAACACCTCGAACTAATAAATAATTAGTTTAGTTTCTCTCCCGTTTCATTGAATAATTTTAGTTCTTCTTAGTTGAAATATGTTGAGCACTGCTTAATGGCACTATATTAGATAGAAGCTATTGATCAATATTTTTTAATCAAAGAAAATTACAATGGATAAAAGCGAAAAATTACACCTGATGGAGAAAATACTCCGTGAACTGGATGATGTAGCCAACAGCCAAACCTCCTTATTGAAAAAAGTGGCTCAGCTTGAGGCAGAAAATATTAATCTCGGAAACAGGCTACTTGAAAAACAACTTCCCGAAATTCATTCAAAGACAGATGATGCATTAAATGCAGCTATTAAATTACAGGCAGAATTCACTGAGTCGAAAGATAAATTTATTAAAGACAATAGCCTGAGCGAAGTGCTTCCCGAAGCAAAGTGACATTCATTTCTTCCTGCTAAAAACTATAAAATCTGTCGCTGGAATTTTTTCAATTCCATTCTGTCTCATTATAGTTACCAATTGTCCGCGATGATAAGTCTGGTGATTAAATAAGTGAAGCAGCATTTCATAAACCGGCTGTTTAAAATATTCCTTTTTTGAATTATGGTATGCAAAAACATGGGTAAAATTAATTTCATTGGCACTTGAAATCCAGTCGTGCCATTGTTTCGAAAGAAAAATAAGCTCCGCGGCAAGAGTTTCAAAATTGCCATCGAAAGTTTTGCCCGGCCATATCGGGTGTTCTACCAATTTCATGCGTTGCCACCATAAACTTTCTACGTCCATTAAATGCAGAACTGTTTTATAAATACTCGAAAAACTACTTGGCGTTTCTTTATTAATTACATCTTCCTTCAATTGGGCGATTCTTTCGGTAATTATTTTATTTGCCCAAATATTGTATGCAGCATATTGTTGTAATAGTTGCTTCATGTTTTTACTACTTTTGCCAAACTTAATTATTCATTTTTTTATTTTGGTTTATTAATTATACACATGCCTTTACATAACGATTTTCTTTTGGAGATCGGATTTATAATAATGAGTGTTGGAAAATATAGAAGATATCTTAAATGATTTAGATCAGGACCTTAAATAACTTATGAATGAATGCAATAATTCGAAGGGCAGAAAAGAAAGACCTTGTCAGGTTAATGGAGCTAATACATCAGTTGGCTGTTTTTGAAAGGGCGCCGCAGGAAATGACGGTGACCTTGGAGCATTTTGAGGAAAGCGGGTTCGGCGAAAACCCTGTTTGGTGGGCACTTGTCGCGGAAGTTGATGGCAGAGTGGAAGGCTTTGCTTTGTTTTATATTCGATATTCTACCTGGAAAGGGAAGCGTATGTATCTTGAAGATATCTTAGTAAATGAAGAATTAAGAGGCAAAGGAATCGGTAAATTATTATTCGATAAGATAATTGAAGAAGCAAAAGAAAGAAAATTGAATGGAATTGTTTGGCAGGTGCTTGATTGGAACGAACCAGCTATCAATTTTTATAAAAAATACGAGGGAGTAAATTTTGACAGTAGCTGGCTAAATTGCGCCATTAATTTTTAAAATACTTTATGTCAGATAAAATAAAAATGGGAGGTGACGGCCTGTTAATCGTACCCGATAAACCAACAATACCGTTTATCGAAGGCGATGGAATTGGCCCCGATATATGGAAAGCCAGCGTTCGTGTCTTCGATGCTGCTGTTCAAAAAGCTTACAATGGTAAAAGGAAAATTAAATGGATGGAAGTACTTGCGGGAGAAAAAGCGTTTAACCGTACAGGTGAGTGGATGCCCGCAGCTACAATGGATGCCTTTAAAGAATATGCCATAGCCATTAAAGGCCCGCTTACAACGCCTGTAGGAGGTGGTATACGCAGCCTCAATGTAGCTCTACGGCAGGAACTGGATTTGTATGTAAACCTCAGACCGGTAAGATATTTTGAAGGAGTGCCGTCTCCCATGTGGCAGCCCGAGAAAGTCAACATGGTAATCTTCAGGGAAAATACTGAAGATATTTATGCAGGAATAGAATTTATGACCGGTACTCCTGAAGCGAAGAAGCTATTGAAGTTTTTACAGGAAGAGTTGAACATAAAAAAAATTCGTTTTCCTGAAACATCCTCCTTTGGAATAAAGCCAGTGAGTAAAGAAGGCTCTGAGAGATTAATACGTTCTGCCATTGAATACGCAATCGCCAATAAATTGCCATCGGTAACCTTTGTGCATAAAGGAAACATTATGAAATTTACGGAAGGCGCTTTCAAAAACTGGGGCTATGAACTGGCCGCACGTGAATTTGGTAACGACGTGTATACCTGGAACCAGTGGGAAGCCACTAAAAAGGAAAGTGGAGAAGCGGTGGCTAATGAAGAAATGCGCATTTCACGCATTGGCGGTAAAATTCTTATTAAAGATGCCATTGCGGATAATTTTTTACAACAAGCCTTATTGGCCCCGCAGGATTACTCAGTTATCGCAACTTTAAACTTAAATGGCGATTATATAAGCGATGCCTTAGCTGCACAGGTTGGTGGAATTGGTATTGCGCCCGGTGCCAATATAAATTTTTTAACCGGCCATGCGGTGTTTGAAGCAACCCACGGAACAGCGCCCAGGTTCGCCAATACTAATACGATGAATCCGTCATCGGTAATCTTGAGCGGAGTAATGATGTTCGACTATATGAACTGGAAAGATGCAGGCGAACTGGTAACTAACGGTCTTGCTAAAACGATAAAAAACAGGAAAGTGACGATAGATTTCTATAACCTCATGAAAGACGCGACATTGCTAAAAACCAGCGAATTTGCTGATGAAATAATTAGGAATTTGTGAGCATGCTGAACAATATTTTCTAAAAATCTTAATTGAATCTTAAACAAAACTTAGAACTAAATGACAAAGATTAAAGTAAACAATCCCGTAGTAGAACTTGATGGAGATGAAATGACAAGAATTATATGGAAATTTATAAAAGACAAATTAATACTTCCATATGTCGATGTTGAGATAAAATATTTTGATCTTGGCATGGAACACAGGGACGAGACTAATGACCAGGTAACGGTTGACGCAGCCAATGCCATCAAAGATTGCGGAGTGGGAATAAAATGCGCCACCATTACTCCTGATGAATTAAGAGTGAAGGAATTTAAATTAAAACAAATGTGGAAAAGCCCTAACGGTACCATTAGAAATATATTGGATGGAACCGTTTTTCGCGAGCCAATTGTTATAAAAAATATTCCAAGATTGGTTCCAAACTGGACGGCGCCGATTATAGTTGGCCGTCATGCCTTTGGTGATCAGTATCGAGCAACAGACACTGTCATAAAAGGTAAGGGAAAGCTTACGATGAGTTTTACACCAGAGGATGGAAGCGAGCCGCAAACTTTCGAAGTATATAATTTTAAGGGCGATGGCGTTGCATTATGCATGTATAACACCGATGAAAGTATTATGGGTTTTGCAAGAAGCTGCTTCAATATGGCGCTGAGCAAAAAGTGGCCTTTGTATCTATCTACAAAAAATACAATTCTTAAAAAATACGACGGTAGATTCAAAGATATTTTTGAGAATATTTTTGAAAATGAATTTAAAGCTCAATTTGATGAAGCGGGAATTACTTATGAACACCGCTTGATAGATGACATGGTTGCCAGCGCTTTGAAATGGCATGGCAATTTTGTGTGGGCTTGTAAAAATTATGACGGCGACGTGCAAAGTGATACGATCGCCCAGGGCTTTGGCTCATTGGGTTTGATGACTTCTGTTCTAATTACGCCCGACGGTAAAACGATGGAGGCTGAAGCTGCTCACGGCACTGTTACCAGGCATTACCGGGAACACCAAAAGGGAAATTCTACCTCAACAAATCCCATAGCGTCTATTTTTGCCTGGACAAGAGGTCTTGCATTCAGAGGTAAGTTGGACAATAATGAAGCATTGGTTAATTTTTGTAACACGCTGGAACAAGTGTGTATCGAAACAGTTGAGAGTGGTAAAATGACTAAAGATCTTGCCGTGTGCATTAGTGGAAACAAGGTTTCGCACGGAACAGATTATTTGTATACTGAGGAATTTTTGGAGGCCATCAATAAAAACCTGGAAAGTAAATTGAAATAATATTTGTCATTTCACAGAAATCTTTTTCTAAAATCTTCTTTCGGAATAAATTTTGATGATAGTAGTATTCGAAATTTCAGGTTTAAGTCATTTCAAGACTTTTAAAATATAGTGTTTTGGATATTAATGCCCGTTTTTAGTCAGCGGGTTTTTAATTTCCATACGATTGCTTTCAATCGATATGTAGTTCTAACCAACACCTTATAAGAAAGGCCGCAATGTGCAAAAGAAATAAAATTCCTATATTGAAAACCAAACCAGATCAAATATGGTGAAAATGTTTGCTATAGAGCGTCAAAAAAGTTCGTCAGTTTTCATCGTTATAATCTGGTAATAGAAATGTAATATGTCCAAAATTCTTGTTGTTGATGATGATACAGATATTTTATCTGTGATGGAAATCCTTCTGACGATGAAGGGATTTGAAGTAGATGTGACTACCAGGGGGGAAAATACGTTTTCGAAAATTGAAACATTTAAGCCAGATCTTATTTTGTTAGATGTTCTTATTTCAGGTCACGATGGCAGAACCATATGTAAGAAGTTGAAGTCTGCCAAAGAAACCATGCATATTCCCATCATTATGTTTTCTGCTCATCCCGGCGCCGCCGCAACTATTGCGGAATATGGCGCCGACGATTTTATAGCCAAGCCTTTCGACGTAACCAATCTTCTGCAAAAAGTAAACCACCAGCTTAGTTTAAGTAGCAATTGAATTCGTACCTGGTTCCCTTAAATTACTTCCAACCACGAAGTTATTGATTGGTTTACTTCATAAAAATTAACGACTTTTATTAGAAATCATTCTACCAATGGATTTCAATAAATTTATCACTCTTAAGAAAACTATAGCTGGATTATCTCTTTTTTCATTTTTCTTTCTGATCATTTTTTCTTCCTGTAATAAGAAAAATAAGTTGATAGAAGTTGATCCTTCATTTAGCCAATATATTGAAGGATATACTTCAGGAATTGTTTCTAAAACCAGTACCATAAGAATTAAACTGGCAGCAGACGCTTCTACTACACACCCAATTGGAGAAGATGCTGATAAAGATCTTTTCAGTTTTTCGCCATCGGTAAAAGGAAAAGCGATTTGGCTGGATGCACGAACGATCGAATTTAAGCCGGATGACAACCTGGTTCCCGATAAATTATACAAGGTAACCTTTGAGCTTGGTAAAGTAACACAGGTTGCTGCCAGGTACGCTGAATTTAATTTTAATATTCAGACAATTAAACCAGCATTCACTGTAACTGATTTTGGTTTAAGAAGTAATGGACAAAGAGATAAAATGACATTGTTGGGTGAAATCGAAACTGCAGACATTGAAGACAATGCATTGGTTGAAAAAATATTGACCGCCACAGAAAATGATAAGGCGTTACAAATTAACTGGCAACATAACGGTGCCGCCAAGACGCATAACTTTACCGTTGCTTCAATTGAAAGAGGAAGTGTAGCCCAAAAATTGAGTTTGAGTTGGAATGGTAAAGCATTAAGTATTGATAATACTGGCAGCGAATCAATAGAAGTGCCTGCAGTGGGCGATTTTAAGGTGCTGAATGTAATGGCAATGAATGATGCTGAACAATATGCCTCCATTCAATTTAGCGATCCCATTGCTGCCGGCCAGGAACTTACGGGCCTCATAACGATAACCAACCAATCCGATATTACTTATAGCATTAATGGCAGTGAAGTGAAATTATATACTGGTGATAATCTGAATGGCGATTATAGCATTAACGTAAACCCCGGAATAAGAGATAGCTGGGGCGATACGTTGCAAAAAGGATATACAGCAAACATATTTTTTGAGAATCGCTTGCCGGCTGTAAAAATTCAGGGCCGCGGAAATATATTGCCTAATTCGGGGCATTTGGTGCTTCCATTTGAGGCAGTTAATTTAAATGCGGTTGATGTTAGTATTATTAAGATATATGAAAACAATATTCCACAGTTTTTGCAGGGTAATGATTTAAATGGTGAAGAGGATTTACGCCGTGTAGCCGTACCCGTTGTACAAAAAACGTTACGGCTTGATGACGATAAAACCCTGGATCTTCATAAAAAGCAAAGCTTTTCATTGGATATAGATAAGTTTTTAAAAACCGAGCCGGGCGCCATTTACAGGGTAACCATCGGCTTCAGGCCTGATTATTCTTTATATACCTGTCATGCCGACTCATCGGCTAATAAAGAGGATGATGAAGATAATTATAATGATTATTATGAAAGCGATCAGCAAAATACAGTAGATGATAATGATGAATTCTGGAAGCGCTATAATAGTTATTATCCTTATGGATATAATTGGAAACAACGGGATAACCCTTGCTCAAAATCTTATTACAATAAAGATCGCTGGGCAACACGAAATGTCATTGCATCCAACATTGGTCTTACGGCAAAAAGGGGGACAAGCAATACTATTACGATTGCCGTTTCAGATATTTTAACAACCAATCCACTTCCAAATGTTGAACTGCAGGTGCTCGATTACCAGCAACAAATAATTGCAAAAGCAAACAGTGACAACAATGGATTTGCAACTTTTGATTGCAAACGAAAACCCTACCTCATTATAGCGAAGTTGAATGATGAAAAAGGTTACCTGAAAGTAGATGATGGCAGCAGCCTTCCGTTGAGTCGTTTTGATATTTCCGGCGAAGAAGTTAAGAACGGTATTAAAGGATTTGTATTTGGTGAGAGAGGTGTTTGGCGCCCCGGAGATTCTATGTACATCAATTGTATTGTGGAAGATAAAGATGGAAAGTTGCCAAAAGATCATCCCGTGCAGTTTGAACTATACACACCGCAGGGGCAGTTGTATAAACAAATGGTTCAAACGAATGCCAATGAAGGTTTTAATGTTTTCAAAACAAAAACCCAACAGAATGCACCGACAGGCAACTGGCTTGCTAAAGTTAAAGTAGGCGGAGCTACGTTTGAAAAAAGAATTAAAGTGGAAACCGTAATGCCTAACCGCCTAAAAATAAATTTAGATTTTGGAGCAAATCCTTTACTCGGTAAAAATGCCTCCAACAGTGGTGTACTTTCTGCAAGCTGGTTATTTGGTGCTACCGCAAAAAATTTAAAAGGAAAAATTGACGCATCATTATTTGCGAACCGGACCGCATTTCCAAAATTTGCCGGTTACGATTTTGATGATCCAACCACGAAATATTCCACCCAAACCAAAACGATTTTTGATGGTACCCTGGATGATGAAGGCAAGGCAACCGTAAAGGCCAACTTCGAAACTGACGATAACGCCCCGGGAATGCTGAACGCTAATTTAGCAGTGAAAGTTTTTGAACCCGGTGGAAGTTTTAGTGTTGATAATGTTACGATTCCCTATAGCCCATACACAAGTTATACCGGTGTAAAAATGCCTGAGGGAGAAAAGCCCTGGGGATTTTTATTGACGGGAAAAACGCATACCGTCCAAATTGTTGACGTAGACAATCGTGGAAATCTTCTCACGGGAACCCAGGATGTGGAAGTACAGTTTTACAAAATTCAATGGCGCTGGTGGTGGGATAACAGTGGTGATAACCTAAGCAATTTTACCCAGGACAAATACAATAAGCTGATAAAGACTGAAAGCGTTGAGTTAACTAACGGTACAGGTAAATGGAATTTTAATGTAGGTGACAATGAATGGGGCCGCTATCTTGTTTTGGTGAAGGATGTAAAAAGCGGCCATGTTACAGGAGATATCGTTTATATAGACGGCCCGGATTGGCAAAGCCGCGATAATACCGATGATCCCACTGCTGCCTCCATGTTATCATTTACGGCAGATAAGGATAAATACAATGTTGGCGATGATGTTACGCTGACGATACCCAGCAGTAAGGGTGGCCGTGGTTTGGTTAGCATTGAATCCGGCAGTAAGGTACTACGTTCTTTTTGGGTACAGACTGACCAGGGGCAAACGGTAGTAAAATTTAAAGCGGAGGAATCTATGTCGCCGAATATTTATGTGAACGTAAGCCTGCTGCAGCCGCATGCACAAACGTTAAACGATTTACCCATAAGAATGTATGGGGTATTGCCGATAATGGTTGAAAATAGAAATACAGTTTTGAAACCGGTAATAAGTATGTCAGGAACCATTCAGCCTGAAAAGCAGGCATCTATTTCCGTTAGTGAACAGAACGGGAAAGAAATGACCTACAGTATTGCGATTGTTGATGAAGGATTACTTGATCTTACCCACTTTAAAACGCCTGATCCGCACGGCTATTTTTATGCGAAAGAAGCATTGGGCGTAAAGAGCTGGGATTTGTACGATTATGTGATTGGCGCATGGGGCGGCAACCTGGAACGAATTCTTACCATAGGAGGTGATGAAGGGAACAATGGTCCCATTCAACCCAAAAAAGCCAACCGGTTTAAACCTGTTGTCAAATATCTGGGACCCTTTCATCTCGATAAAGGAGAAAAAGCAACTCACAATTTTATTTTACCTCAATATATAGGTTCCGTAAGGGTGATGGTAATTGCGGCTAATGATGGCAGTTATGGAAGCGCTGAAAAAGCCGTTGCCGTAAAGAAGCCATTGATGCTGCTGGCTACGGTGCCTAGAGTCCTCGGCCCGGAAGAGACGATAAAAATTCCGGTGACCGTTTTTGCGATGGATAATAAAATTAAGAATGTGCATGTTACGCTGCAAACAAATCCTTTCCTGGAAATAACGGGAGCCAACTCCCGGGAAGTGAATTTTGCACAGACTGGTGAACAGATGATTTATTTCGATGTGAAGGTGAAGCCCGACGTTGGAATTGGAAAAGTAAAATTGGTTGCTGCGAGTGGTGGTGAAAAAGCTGATTATGATGTGGAACTTGATGTGCGTAATCCTAATCCGTTTGTAACAAGCGTTAGCGCTCAAACGCTTTCCGGTGGGCAGCAGTGGAATACCACAGTCACTGCAATTGGGACAGTTGCCAGCAGTAAAGCAACGCTTGAAATTTCAAGTATCCCTTCAATGAATCTTGAAAAGAGACTGGACTACCTGATTGAATATCCGCACGGATGTATTGAACAAACAACATCGGCGGTATTTCCGCAACTGGTGCTAAACCAGTTAACCGATTTATCAGATTATCGTAAGGCGCAGATTGATAGAAATATAAAAGCCGGTATTGAAGCACTGCGTAATTTTCAACGTAATGATGGTGGGTTTAGCTATTGGCCCGGCGGACGCGAAAGTGACGAATGGGGAACGAACTATGCCGGTAATTTTTTACTGGAAGCACAACAAAATGGTTACACCGTTGGTGAGCAATTGTTGCAGGAATGGAAATTATTTGAACGCAGCAAAGCAACCTCGTGGATACCGACGACTAATAATTTTTACGGCGGCGATCTTACACAGGCGTACAGGTTGTACTTACTGGCCTTGGATAAATCTCCTGAGCTGGGTGCCATGAACCGGCTGAAAGAATTTAAATATATTTCTCCGGAAGCGAAGTGGAGACTGGCTGCGGCTTATAAGCTGGCGGGTCAGGACAATACCGCCTTACAGATGATTAGCGGACTGCCCACAACTTTTAATACCGATCACAGGCCGGGGTTCACTTATGGCTCCGATTTAAGAGACGAAGCCATGGTTCTCGAAGCACTAACGTTGCTGGGCAGACGCACTTTGGCGTCTGATCTGGTGAATACCATAGCCGCCCATCTTTCTGAAGATACCTGGTACAGCACACAGACAACTGCTTATTCACTAATTGCTATTGCAAAATATTGCGGTAAAAATCCATCCGGGGCAAAAATAATGGCGGGTGGCACTGTAAACGGGAAAGCAATCAATATCAATTCATCTTCTTACGTAACGCAAATGCCGGTTGATATTAGCAAGGGCACTGCTAAAGTAACGGTAACGAATAAAGGTAGTAATGTCTTATATACAAGAATCATTTCTGAAGGCCAGCCTTTAACCGGCGAGAACCTGCAGGTGCAGAACAATCCTGCCATTCTTGGGTTGAATGTTACATACCTAACAAAAGATATGAAACCTATCGATGTTTCTAAAATGATGCAGGGCACAGATTTTATTGCAAAAGTTACGGTTAGAAATCCCGGCAGGCGCGGCTATTACGAGCAAATGGCCCTTACCCAGATTTTCCCAAGCGGCTGGGAAATTTTAAATACACGAACGCAGGATGTTGAAAGCGCCTACAAATCCTCGCCATTCGATTACCAGGATATAAGAGACGACCGGGTGTACACGTACTTTGATTTAAATGAAAATGAAATACGCAGCTACTATATTCAACTGAATGCGGCGTACCTAGGCAAATATTTTTTACCGGGAACGTATTGCTCAGCGATGTATGATAATAGCATTAATGCGGGAGTGAATGGGAAGTGGGTTGAGGTGGTGAAAGCTCCATAAGCAATTAAATAAATTATAACATGAAAAAAGAACAAATTCACCAACTCTTTGAGAAGTTCGAGAGTGCGTGTTATATCTATAAAAGTGTTGAATGCTGGAGTGCAAGAGAATTGCAGATCATTTTTAATTATACCGATTGGCGCAATTTTTTAAAAGTGATTGACAAAGCAAAGGAAGCCTGCAGAAATAGCGGGGGAGACGTTTCTCATCATTTTGTTGAAACCAACAAAATGATAAAATTAGCCAAAGGAGCCCAACGTGAAATTGAAGATATTGCTCTTACAAGGTATGCCTGTTATCTTATTGCTCAAAATGGGAATGCCACAAAAGCCGAAATTGCTTTTGCACAGACTTATTTTGCCGTACAAACACGAAGACAGGAAGTAATTGAACAAAGACTCCTTGACATAGCAAGGGTAACCGCAAGAGAAAAATTATCAAAGTCTGAAAAGAAACTTTCCGGTATTATATACGAAAGGGGTGTAGATGATAGAGGGTTTTCTATCATCCGCAGCAAAGGCGACAAGGCGCTGTTTGGAGGGTTTACTACCAGCGACATGAAGGTGAAATTGCAAGTCCCTCGTACCAGGCCTTTAGCAGATTTCTTGCCCACGCTTACTATTAAAGCAAAAGATTTTGCAACTGAACTTACCAGTCATAATGTGACAGAAAATAACCTGAAAGGACAAAATACCATTTCAAAAGAACATGTTGACAATAATCTTGCAGTACGAAAAATGTTAATAGAAAGAGGCGTAAAACCAGAGCAACTTCCTGCATCTGAGGATTTGAGGAAAATTCAACGCAGGTTAGAAAGCGATGAAAAGCAAGTTATAAAAGACGCAAAGAAAAAGAAATAAAGCCTCCAAAAAGCAGGGAAGTTTATGGAACTATTTTTAATAGAAAATAATTACAAAACATTCGTTGTTTGAGTTCGAAACTTCCGTGCATTATAAATCCCAATGTCAAAAATCCCTCTTACAATAAAGCTTCTCTTCGCAACAGCAATTGGTTTATATACCTGGTTTTATTTCTGCCTTCCTTCAAAATTATTTAATGTACCTACCTGTTTTGTTATTGAAGACAAGGACGGCAACTTGTTAAACGCGTCTATTTCAGCCGATGGTCAATGGCGTTTTCCTTATGACGAAAATGTGCCTGATAAATTTATTAAGTGCATCACCACATTTGAAGATAAAAGATTTTACAGTCATCCCGGGGTTGATGTAATGGCATTCGCAAGGGCGGCGTTAAGAAATTTAAAAAGT
Organism: Ginsengibacter sp.; assembly: GCF_057362405.1. Taxonomy (NCBI): domain Bacteria; kingdom Pseudomonadati; phylum Bacteroidota; class Chitinophagia; order Chitinophagales; family Chitinophagaceae; genus Ginsengibacter; species Ginsengibacter sp. The sequence goes on along the minus strand of NZ_JBMQQG010000218.1, from coordinate 1,881 downwards.
AAAGAAGTGGTGCAGGGAGGCAGCACACTAACGATGCAGGTTATGCGCTTAAGCCGGCATGAAACAAAAAGGAATATCTGGGAAAAAATTATTGAAAGTGTTCAATCTCTCCGGTTAGAATGTAGCTATTCCAAAAAGCAAATTATGGCTTTCTATGCATCCGAAGCGCCTTTTGGGAGCAATGTGGTTGGCCTCGATGCTGCATCGTGGCGGTATTTTGGGCAAGGCCCTGAAAAATTAAGTTGGGGCGAAATGGCCGCATTGGCTGTATTGCCGAATGCACCTGCGCTGGTGCATCCGGGTAAAAACAGGGAAGTGCTTTTAAGAAAAAGAAATGCATTGCTCGATAAATTGCAGGCTGATAACATCATTGATAAGTCTGCTTGTTATCTTTCAAAATTAGAACCCCTTCCGGGTGAACCTGTTTCTTTACCTCAGCTTGCTCCACATTTGCTGCAACGTTTTAAAGAAGATGCGCATGTAAACAAGAGCCTGCCCTCAAAATTAAAAACGACATTAGACATTAATCTTCAAAAAAATGTTATTAATATTTTAAATCAGCATCACAATGTTTTAAAAGGGAATGGAATTAATAACGCTTGTGCCTTGGTGCTGGATGTTGAAACCGGAAATGTTTTAGCTTATGTTGGCAATATTTATAATCCATCCAATCCCGAATTGGAAAGTGATGTAGACGTAATAAAGGCGCCGAGAAGTCCCGGCAGCGCTTTAAAGCCAATTTTATATGCGGCAATGTTTAGTGATGGAATGATATTGCCCAACTCGCTTGTGCCTGACATTCCCACGCAGATTGGCGGATACGCTCCGCAAAATTTTGATTTAAGTTTTGATGGTGCCGTTCCCGCATCACAAGCATTATCACGTTCTCTTAATATTCCGGCGGTAAAATTGTTGCAGAAATATAAATACCAGCGATTTTATGATTTACTAAAACAACTTGGCTTGACAACGTTGAATCGCCCCGCTGATAATTACGGCCTCTCGTTAATTCTTGGAGGAAGCGAAGTAACCATGTGGGACCTTGCCGGAATTTATGCGGGTATGGCACGCACTTTAAATCACCAGAAAAAAAATAGTGGCCTGGCTTTAAAGGAAGATTTTTATGCACCCAATTATTTCGCAAAAAACAACCCTGTAAAAAAATCTGGGGATGATGTCATTAATTCTTTAGATGCAACATCTATATGGTTTGCTTTTGCTGCAATGGAAGAAGTGATGCGGCCGGGTGAAGAAGGATTGTGGCAGGAATTTTCTTCAGCTCAACAAATAGCATGGAAAACAGGAACCAGCTTTGGTTTCAGGGACGCTTGGGCTATAGGTGTTACGCCAAAGTATGTAGTTGCAGTGTGGACAGGCAATACTGATGGCGAAGGAAGGGCGGACCTCATTGGTGTGCAAACTTCGGCGCCCATTATGTTTGATATTTTTAGGGAACTGCCTTCCTCAAAATGGTTTGCGAAGCCGCAGAACAATTTTGCTTTTATTCCTGTGTGCAGGCAAAGCGGTTTCAGGGCAGCTATTGATTGTCCCGAAGTTGATACGATCATGGTTTCAAAAAACGGGTACAGGTCGCCGTTATGCCCATATCATAAATTGATTCATTTAGACCCGACAGGCACTTACAGGGTTAATGAAAGTTGTGAATCTCCGTCTAAAATGATCCATAAAAGCTGGTTTGTCTTAACGCCGGCTATGGAATGGTACTACAAGCAAAAGAATCATGATTATAAACCTTTGCCTTCGTTTAAGCCTGGCTGTGAGGTTACCGAAACAGGTAAACAACTGGAGATAATATATCCGGTTCAGAACGCGAAAATTTATGTGCCGTTGGAAATTGATGGCAAGCGGGGAAAAACTATT
>NZ_JBMQQG010000217.1:0-7373 GCF_057362405.1 Ginsengibacter sp. | reverse complement strand
GGGCATATGACTTTGTATAAAAACGGAAGGTAGTACCTGGTAATATTTAATGTTTGACGGTTCGTACCCAGCCGTTCCTGCATCCCATGTTGGATCATAAAGCGACCATTTGTTATCGGTAAAAACAATATTCCAGGCGTGTGATATTTTATCAAGGGAGTTATTTTGTCTTGTATAACCTTCAACAGCAAAAGACCTTAACCCAGTCTTTCTGCAGATATCATCAAAAATGGCGGCAAAATTTTGGCAAACACCTTTTCTTCTTCTAAGTGCAAAAGTCACCAACTGATCACGGTCTTCGTCCAGAATTATTCGGTGTATACTGTCCGTACTATATTTTATGTGAGATATTACCCAAATATAAGCGGCACGTACTTTCTTACTATCGGTATCGAAATGAGAACGTATGAAAGCAGCTATATTGGCCGTTGAATTGGTTTGTGAAGCAGGAATATTAAGTGCCAGCCTGTCTGTTTCACTATAGTCGTTCTCATCCTGGGCATATGTGTTATATGATAAGGAAAAAAAGGCTATAAAAGCAACCAGGCGTTTCATATTCTAAAGTTAAAATATGCTTATGAAATGATATTGCTAAATTTTAATGCAAAGGGTGATAACCTTTTTGGTTATCACCCTCTGAAAAAACTGTTTAATGCCGTTTAGCTGATTTGTATCTCATGCTTCACCACTTCTTTGCCGGGTATAACGGGAAGGGTTACCTGCAAAACACCGTCCACATATTTTGCGGAGATATTTCCTGAATCAATGGTTTCATCCAGCGTAAAGGTTCTCTCAAAACCTCCCCGGCTGTATTCCCGCCTGATCCATTCTTGCTTTGGAAATCCTTCAGGTGGCGTATAAGAAATGATCAAATCATTTCCCCGCACATCTAATTTAAAATGTTCGCGGATGCGTCCCGGTGCAAACACCAACATTTCATAGCTGGTTTCCGTTTTGAAAATGTTTACAGCGGCTCTTTGCATGGATCGGATGGACAGGTGCTGATGTCTGCCTCCGTAGTTGCCTTTTGCGGCACTTGACTGTTTGTAGTACATGTTTTTATTTTTTAAATGAATAATACCAACGTAGACGAATGAGGGAGAGAAATGTTTTACCAATAAGCAAGCCTGAGCTAATACTTGCTACTTATTACCCGATACCTGGTACTTTCTTCCTGCTAACAAATTTCTTCTGATCTTTAAAACAAATTATCAAATGGTTCGTCTACCTGTATAATGGATGACACACTTAATATAGCAAATCAAATGTCCGCCGACCGCAGCAATAAAATTGCCGACACAATTAAGGAATATAGCCGGCGACTGCTTGGTTTTATTAGGCAACGTGTTTCGGGTAATGAAGATGCCGAGGATATTCTGCAGGATGTCTTTTATCAATTTGCCGGAAGTACAGAGCCAATAGAACAGGTAGGGAGCTGGTTGTTTACCGTTGCAAGAAATAAGATTACCGATAGATATCGCAAACATAAACTTCCGCTGGCTGACGATGTATTTGGTACATCGGAAACAGATGAAGAGAGTTTTGATTGGAAAGAAATGTTGCTGGCTGCCGATAATAACCCGGAAACAGATTATTTGCGCAACTTATTCTGGGAAGAATTGGAGGTAGCGCTGCAGGAACTTCCATCGGAACAAAGAGACGTCTTTGTTATGAATGAAATTGATGGAATTGCATTCAAAGATATTGCTGAAGAAACGGGTGTAAGTGTGGCCACGCTTATAAGCCGAAAGCGTTATGCAGTACTTCATTTGAGAGAGAAATTACAAGTGCTGAAAGATGAATTATTGAATTATTAAAAAGACAAAAACACTTTAAAAAAAATATTATAAAATTAAATACAATGAAAAGAGGCAAGTTTAAAATGGTCATATTGTTTCCAATCTTCTTTATTGCAGCCGTATTGTTATTTGGAGCAATAGTAATGTTGCTATGGAACAATATTCTGCCCGCCGTGGTGGGCGTAAAAACCATCACATATTTGCAGGCGCTGGGAATATTAGTATTGAGTAAAATCTTGTTTGGAGGCTTTGGACGAAGAGGCGGATGGCACAGGGGAAAACACGAAGAATGGCGAAATAAATGGCAGGAAAAATGGGCCACCATGACTCCTGAAGAAAGAGAAAAATTCAAAGCTGAATGGAAGAACCGTTGTGGTCGTGGACGATGGAACATGCCACAGGAAGATACATCCGCAACAAAAGCTCAATAGCTATTCAAAGATTATTGGAAAATGCAATAATTTTTTATCCCCGCAAGCCGGGGATTTTTTTTGAATTATTTTCAAATCACTCATTCGCATTATCTTCAATTCATAATTTTTAAATTTTTAAGGAATGAAAAAAATATTGATTCTCGTTTGTGTATTATTTCAGTATGCAGTGTATGCGCAAAAATTACCGGACAGCTATACTGACGGAAAATACATAACTGTTAATGGCGCCAAATTGTATGTAGTGCTGGTTGGGAAAGGCGATCCGCTTATCATTATCCCCGGCGGTCCGGGCGGTGCTCACATAGCGTATCGTTCGTTTGATTCATTAGCGAAGGATAATGAGATCATTTATTTTGATGCCTTCGGAAGAGGCAAGAGTGATACTGCGAAAGATGTAAAAGAATATTCTCTTGCCCGTGATATAGAAGATATTGAAGGCCTTCGTGTTGCCTTGCATATTGATAAATTGAATGTTCTCGGCCATTCTTATGGAGGGCTTGTTGCACAAGGGTATGCTTTAAAATATCCATCGCACGTTAATCATCTTATCCTTGCCAATACTTTTCACAGCTTTATAATGTGGCAGGAAAATGATGACAACAGCAATCATGAAATAAAAACCAATTACCCTGAGGTTTGGGATTCATTAATGAAAATTCGCGAAGCGGGCGCCGTATCCAGCGATCCTAAGCACCAGGAATTATATAGCAAGGTTCCTTATGGTTTTTTATATGCTTATAATCCCAATAACTTTTTGGGCCGCGGCAGGAAACCATATCCGAATCCGATGAATACAAAATTATATTACCAGATGGTTGGTAAAGACGGCGACTTTATTGTGGGGAGCGACATTGGCAATTTTGATTTCAGGAAGGATTTAAAAAATCTAACTATGCCGGTGCTAATATATGGTGGCCGCTACGATCGTGTGGCAGTGCCGTATATGATGGTCAAGTACAAAGAATATTGTCCGCAGGCGCAGTTTATGATGTTCGAAAAATCAGGACACAACCCGCAGGTGGAAGAACCGGAGAAGTTATTTCCGGTAATTGAGAAATTTCTACATGGTTAAATAAACGACCACCTATTTCTTAAGACGATATTTTCTATTCACTTTCGGGCTATTAAAATATCTATCGAGCTCCTCACTGTTGGTATTATCTTCTACGATCGGGACGTCAATTAATTGCAGTTGCACTTGTGTAAGTTCGTCTCTTAGCTTGGTGGTTTTCCTTACAATATCAGGATCTTTTTCCCCGATGAGCATATTATCGGTAAGCAGATATTGAAGTCTTTTAATATCGCTTCTTACAAGAGACGCCGAATTTTGTTCTGTCGTTTTTGAAGGAGCCACTGCTTCTTTTACGGGAACCAATGCCACACCAACACTTGGCAAAATTTTTCCTGTCGTCTGTTCGCTCTGTGTAGGTAACGAAGAAAAAATTGTTCCACCTAATGCTGTCGATGCAGAAGTAAGGTCAAAAGACGTTCTCGTATTTCGTGTACGCTTAACCCTTTGATCTAATATTCTGAAAGTACTTTTTAATTGAAGAATATAAGTGTCAACATCCTTTGTTATCTTATTGTATTGAATTAAACGGTAAGGATAATTGATGGTTTGTTTCACTGTTATTTTGACGATTGCGGTATCATGATTATAAAATTTATCGGTTCCGATAAAAGTAATTGTTAATGGCTTGTGATCTATTTTTTCGTCATCCTTAATAAAATCGTATGGGGCTTCCCAGGTAAAATCGTCCCCGCAATGGGCTATCGGCGTTATTGAATGTATGGGAGAACTGGTAAAGTAAGTTATTGACTCAATCGGGAAACTTCCATCATCACATTGTAACTTGAAATTCAGTGTATCACCTTCTTCAATAACAAGATCACTGCTTACCGTAGGTTTAATCTTGGACGGGATAATCTCGGTATTATAAAATACAAGCGTAAAAACCGTGTCTACTTTATCCGCTGGATCATTAAGATTTTGTATGCCCATCTTTACTTTGTATTCATTATCATATTTAAGTTTACCACTAAGGAAATATGACCTATCAGCTTTAAAATGTAAGGTCCCGTCGTCCTTATTAATCTTCAAACCAACAGGTGAATTTTTTAAATACCAATAATATTGTTGCGGATCACGGTTTATTTCAAAATGGTAATCAAGAGTAGAATCGACATGCAAAGTAAAATAAGGGCTGAAGTTTTTGATACGTAAAACAGTATCGGCACTTTTTATATAATTACTATCTGGCTTTATTTTTATTGCGGTAGTATCCGTAACAACCTGGCACGATACAATCATCGGAAGAAAAAATAAAGCAGAGAGCAATAAATATGGTATGCTTTTTTTTCTTAAAGGGTATTTCAACATGCTGGCAAAAATATAAAAACTAAGTTTTAAATCTCTTATAAAAAAGTTATTGCTTTTTGCCTTCATAATAGTTGCATTGCGCCAGCGATCCTAGCCTGAAACGAATAGGCATTCTCGTAGCCTTTTCAATTTTAAGTTCTTGTCTGCAAAAGAAACCGTATGTGCATGTAGAAAAGTCTTCAGCAATCGGTGGCTTTATATTTCCCGTGCCTGCAAATAACAACACAGATGAGGGCAAATGATTAGCAGTGTCGGAAGCTTTTAGTTTATTTTTAACAAGAAAGTCATTATAATTCAGCCTGACGGAGGTAGTAATTTGCGCACTTATTAACAGGCAGGAAAGTAATAAAATCAAAATGAAACCACAAATTTTATTCCAAAAAACCATATCATTACTTTTGTGAGTGTAAATTTACATACTTTAAAAAAGAAAACGAGTTAATGTCTTTAAGCCAGCGCTTACAACAAAAATTATTACAGAAACTGTCGCCTCAGCAAATTCAGCTAATGAAGTTGCTGCAGGTACCTACAGCACATCTTGAAGAAAGAATAAAAGAAGAATTAGAAGAAAACCCTGCCCTGGAAGGTGGAGAAGATGGGCATGACGAAAATTTCGATGCGCCAAAGGATGAATTTGAAACAGCTGAAGATGATTTTGAAAATGATGGCAGCGAAGATGATTATGACAAAATCGACATCAGCGAATATGTGAGCGATAGCGATGATGAAGTTGGTGACTATAAATTACGTGATGATAATTACGGTGATCCCGAAGAAACAAAAGTAATTCCTCATAAAGTTGAAATTTCGTTTTTTGATACGCTCAAGAGCCAGTTGTTGATGTTGGATCTTGATGACCGTGAAAAAAAGATAGCCGAACAAATAATCGGAAGTATTGATGATGACGGCTACCTGCGCCGTGAAATAACTGCTATTGCTGATGATCTTGCATTCAGGCAAAATATTGGCGCTACTGAAAAGGAAATTGAAAAGATAATAGAACTTATACAGCAATTTGATCCACCGGGTGTTGCCGCCAGGGATTTGCGTGAATGTTTATTGTTGCAATTGAGAAGGAAAGAGAGAAATGGTGGTGCCGTTCAAACGGCGATCGCCGTTATTGAAAATTATTTTGATGAGTTTACAAAAAAGCACTACGAAAAAATACAGCGTGGCTTGAACCTAGATGATGATGGCATTAAAGATGTGATTAACCAGATAATAAAACTGAATCCCAAGCCCGGCGGGCAGGTTGGTGAAACCAATAAATTACAGAGTTATGTAATACCCGATTTTTTTATAACAAATAACCTCGGCAAACTTGAAGTAATATTAAATTCAAAAAACGCCCCGGATTTGAGAATTAGCGAAGGTTACCGCGATATGCTGAGAGACTATGACAAGGGCTCAAAAAAAGACAAGCGGCAAAAAGAAGCCGTACTTTTCATCAAGCAAAAAATAGATTCAGCCAAATGGTTTATTGATGCGATTAAGCAAAGACAACATACCCTTTTAAGCACCATGGAAACCATTATGGAATACCAGAAAGAATTCTTTTTAACCGGCGACGAAACGGATTTACGACCAATGATTTTAAAAGATATCGCCGAAAGGACCTCACTCGACATTTCAACTGTTAGCCGTGTTGCCAATAGTAAATTTGTACAGACGGAATTTGGAACGTATCGATTGAAGTTTTTCTTTAGTGAAAGCCTTGTTACAGATAGCGGCGAAGAGGTAAGCACCCGCGAGGTTAAAAAAATACTGAATAACTTAATTGATGATGAAAGTAAACAACATCCGCTCAGCGATGAAAAGCTAACGGACCTCTTGCAGGAAAAGGGTTACAACATTGCCCGCAGAACAGTTGCTAAGTATCGCGAGCAACTTAACATACCGGTTGCCAGGTTAAGAAAGGAATTATAAATGGAAAAGAATTTGAATACAACTGTAAGTCCCGTTATTGATCTTAATTACAAAAAGTACCCGCTTGCATTGCGAATACCGGCACAGTTGTTTTCATATGTTTTTCATCCATTGTTTATTCCTACAATTGCCACCTGGTACTTAGCGTATATCCACCAGGGTTATTTTACAGGTATTGCTCCACACGAAAGGTTATTAATTTTAATAAGAGTAGCTATTAACACGATCATTTTTCCAGGTGTAACAGTGTTGTTACTAAAAGCTGTTGGATTTATCAAAAGTATTTATTTAAAAACTCAAAGGGAAAGAATCATTCCTTATGTGGGTGCTAATCTTTTTTATTTCTGGATGTATCTCGTTTTCAGGAACCAACCGGAAGTCCCGCCTATACTTACAGCCTTTATTTTTGGAGTTTTTCTTTCTTCCTCTGTTGGTTTACTGGCAAATATTTATTTTAAAATTAGCATGCATGCTTTAGGCATGGGCTCTCTGTCGGGCTTATTGTTGATCATTATATTTAGTGGTTCTCCTTATGGCTTTTTCCTCCAGGCTATGGTTATTTTTTTAATAACGGGATTGGTTTGCACAAGTCGCCTGATAGTTAGTGATCACCGCCCGTTAGATATCTATACCGGAATATTTTTTGGCATCTTGTGCCAGGTTATTGCAACCTTGTTTATCGGGTTAGCCACATGAATTAATTCCTTTAACCCCTCAAACCAATATTTATTTTATGGGAGTTATCATAAATGAATAACTATAATTTTTATAATTGAGGCGATATTGCTTTAAAGGCCATGTTCCCCAGGAATTAACACCACCAACACCTGTTTG
>NZ_JBMQQG010000216.1:0-25502 GCF_057362405.1 Ginsengibacter sp. | reverse complement strand
CAGCATCATCATCATTGGGGCAACTTTTTGTTTCACGGAAGCATAATTAAAATCTGCAACTACGCCCACAACTTTAAGTTCGTGTTGACCGGAAGTAACGATTGTTTTTCCAATTGGATTAGTCCTGCTCCATCCAAGTTGACGAACCGCAGCTTCATTAATGATTACACCGGATGAAGAATCAGTTTGAAAATCTCTTGAAAAATTTCTTCCCTGGATAATCTTAATACCGAGTGTTTTCAGGTAATCATAGTCGATATGAAATATGTTACCATGAATTTCTGTACCGTTACCATTTTCATCTTTTGGATAAATTTCTGTTCCATCCATCATGATTCCCCCGGGAACATATCTTGAAATGCTTGCAGAAACGACACGGCTATCCTGTAACATATTTTGCTCAAATGAATATTGGTTCTTACCCAGCAATCTTGCATCCTGCAGGTACAACACCTGTTCTTTATCATAACCCAGCTTTTTATTTTGCATGTAATGCAGTTGCTGGTAAACGATTATTGTTGCAATTATTAATGCAGTAGAAACAAAAAACTGGAAAACGACGAGACTACTACGTAATGGCTTTCTTTGTGAGCCTTGTGTTGCCGCTGAACCTTTTAAAACTTTAATAGTATTAAAAGATGATAAGAAAAATGCGGGATAAATACCTGCCACCAAACCAGCAAACATGCTTACGCAAAACATAGCCAGTATCGATTTGTAAGAAAGGAAAAAACTGAAGCTGATATTTTTATTCGCCAACTGGTTGAAGTAAGGCAATAATAAAAACAATAATGCAAATGCACAAAGCATGGCAAACAATGTAAGCAAAACAGATTCAGATAAGAACTGTAGCACTAATTGCTTTTTTACAGAACCCAACACTTTTCGAATACCGACTTCTCTTGCTCTTTTAAAAGCACGTGCAGTGGAGAGGTTAGTAAAGTTTACACAGGCAAGCAATAAAATAAAAATAGCCAGTGCGGAAAATATATATACGTATTGAATATCGCCGCCGGGCTCCAGCTCGTATTTCGTATTGGAGTACAGGTGAATTCGCGTAAGCGGTTGCAATGAAAAAACAAAAGTGTTCACTGACTTCTTTGCCTCTGCAAGGCTTACGCCCATATCGTGCTGAACTTCCGGCACAACATGTTCGGCTACGAGTTGCGGAAACTTTGCTTCGAGTTTTTTAGGATCAGCATTCTTATCCAGGAGAAGATAAGTATACGGACCAAGATTGCTCCATGTTTTATTGGTTACATGCCACGATGAAAGACTTAAAAAAGCATCGAAACGAAAATGCGAATCATCAGGTACTTTATCAATAACACCGGTAACCTTGTAAGGGTCTTTTCTTATTCCTACGGCTAACGTTTTACCGATGGGATTTTCATCACCAAAATATTTTTTTGCCAATGCCTTTGTTATCACCACGCTGTTCGGCTCCACCAAAGCATCTGCATTATTTCCCTTAAGCAGGGGAATAGAAAAAAAGTGCAGGAAGTTGGAATCGGCAAAAGCGAGATGATCTTCTTTAAATTGCTTATCATCGTATTGTACAAAATCACTTGCCGGTGAAATCCTGGTCAGCGCCTTCACTTCCGGATAGGCATCCTTCATTCCTTCACCAACTCCCATATCAACGTCAGGATATACCGCAACGTCGCCATTACCGGTAACAGACAAAATTACCCGGTAAATATTTTTTGCATCGGCAGGATAACGGTCATAATTAAGTTCGTTATAAACAAACACTGCGATGAACATAAAACAGGTAAGGCCGATAGCCAGTCCGAAAATATTAATAAAGGAAAATGCCTTATTCTTTCTGAGATTTCTTAAAGCAATTTTCAAATAATTTTTTATCATTGGTTATGGTTTTGAATGATCACTGCTTTGGATGCAAGACATAGCTCTTTTTGTACTGCAAATAATTTCAACCATCATACCAATGCTTTATGATGTTGATACAGAATAAGTAAGCTTATCGTACGGCTACGAAAGTGTTCGAATATGAACAGTTGAGTAGGAGAAAGCGGACAGTTGACGGAAAGATGATTGATTGTGAATTTGCAAAGTGAATCACGCGGTATTTGCAAATGCCGGAAACATTTGATATTTTTTATCACCTTGGGTCGGCTGATATCTTTATTTAATAACTGATTACCGAATATGAAAGAATCAAAAATAAGCGAGGAAGAAATTAAAAGCACCTGGCAAACTTTTCTTACTACCGGCGATATGCCGGATAATGTTCATGCGTCCTGGTTTGAACGCAAATCTATGAGGCCATTCATTAAACGGCTTCCAAAAAGCCCGAGATGCGGTATATGTTATATTCCTTTCAAAGGAATAGGGGGCTATTTGTGGAAGACTTTCTTTGGCGTAGAGGCTTCTAAACTCAATCCACATATGTGTAACCTGTGTGAGCGATTTGCAGCTAAGTACCAGGGCGGTGTAGAAATTGAAACCGCAGTTATGTTTATTGATGTCCGAAACTCCACGCCGATGGCGGAAAAATTATCCCCAGAGGAATTCAGCAAAAAAATCAACCGGTTTTACCGGGCAGTTACTGAGATATTTTACCGGAATTATGGTTGGGTTCAAAAATTGCAGGGAGATGAGGTGGGCGGGTTCTTTATTCCAGGATATGCAGGACCCGGGTTTGCCTCAACTGCCGTAAAAGCAGGCAGGCAAGCGCTAAAAGCACTTGGTTATAATTCCTCTGCGGGGCCATGGATCCAGGCCGGAGCCGGCATTCATACCGGCATCGCATATATAGGAACGGTAACTACAAGTAGTGGCGCTTCGGATATTTCAGTTCTCGGAGATACGGCTAACACGGCCGCACGTCTGACCTCGCAGGCAGCGCCCGGAGAAATAATTATAAGTGATGCAACCCGTAAAGCGGCCGGACTCTCTCCGGATAAACTTGAACACAGAAAGCTTACACTTAAGGGAAAATCCGGGGAATTGGACGCCTGGGCTATTAAGCTTTGAACAAGCCATGCCTTCATCCATATCATTGAGGGAATCAAAATCCTGCTGTGGTAAACTTTGAGAAAACAGGCAATCTTTAAGAACGCGGGAACGCTTCAACGTTACAATAAAATTTAGTTCGAGTACACTTCAACGTTATGTACTGCGTCATTGGCCTGTAATCACACCCGGCATAAGTAAGTAACTATTAATAAAATTGAAATAAAATAAGATGAATTGGGGCCGGGTTGAATCTGCCGCTACTTATTTGGTCACTACTCAAAGTACTTTCCCGGAATTAATATGACCATATAAACTTTTTGTCGCAATCAGCCTCTACTTAGACATTTTTACCCCTTGTGAATATCGATATTTACAAAGAAATTTGATCCGTGAATTAAATGAAAAAAAATGAGAAAATTAAAATTACAAATGCAAATGTCGGCCGACGGATTTGTGGCTGGCCCCGAAGGGCAACTGGATTGGATGTCAATGGAAATGGATCCAAAGCAATTGAAGTTTTTGCAGGAGTTAACAGAAAGTATGGACACCATTCTTTTGGGCAGAAAAATGACAGGTGGATTTACTACCTATTGGGAAAATGTGGTAAACACGCAGCCGGAGAGCCCCGAATATCCTTATGCAAAAATTTTTGTGGATACTCCAAAAATTGTATTTAGCAAAACCATTAAAACTGTAGATGGGAAAAATGCCGTGGTAGAAAATGGCGACCTTGTAGAATCCGTAAACAAATTGAAAACAAAAGAAGGCAAAGACATGATTGTGTATGGCGGGGCCAATTTTGTTTCTGAACTTATTAAAAACAACCTGGTTGATGAATTTAATTTTTTTATGAGCCCAATTGCAATTGGCAAAGGATTACGAATCTTTAATGACAGATTCAAATTGAAGTTAGTGAATTCAACTGCCTTTACGAACGGAGTTGTATTAAATCAATATCAGCAATTAGATAATTGATCCTGAAAGTAACTTCGTCGACTAACTAACGGCAATGGTCAACCTTAAAGATTTGATGTTACAAGATCAATTTAAAATTTTTATTTTGCCGTGGTCCTCTTTAAAAAGCCGGCCATGACTTAATTCATGTAACTGCAATTCTTACCGGCGAGCTCGTTGAAATAATGAATTCCTTCTGCTTCCGGACCCACATGAAGACAATTATCTGCAATGGGCAAGGATTGTCGGATAGCCTTGGGTGTTAGCCATGCTTATTCCTGGTAAAACAACTATCAAATACAAACCAAGGGACAGTACGCCTGTAGGTTAATTACTATAAATCACCTCTCCTATCCGGCCGGGGAAATATTAGATGGCGGAAGCATCTGTAAAAAAGTCATTTTCCTTTTCCCGGTAAAAATCCTAGGTGCCCGTTCCCGAAATTCACCTGCATTTGTAAATAAAAAAACCGCCTCAATTTATGAGACGGCTTCTTTTATATTTTGTTAGAATACGATTAAATTATTTCTATCCCCCGCTTATTGATTATAAGTGTTTGTAACCTGGTTATTATGTACGCGGGAACAGATGCCATATTACTATTATTTGAGATATCCATAATATTGATCATCTGTTGTACAATCCCACCAAACAGGCATACTCCATATATTTGGATCAGTGGCATGGGCATTTAAAGCTGTTGTATGAATAAAATTGTATTGTATTTCATAAGTTGGAGGTAGTGCAAAGCGTCGTATCCAATACCTTGGATCGGTTGGGCTACCACCCGTTAGCTGGGCTTGACCTGTAAACAAAGGTCCTCTGTCATACCCCGGATACACAACACCAAAGCTTCCGATGTCCCCTGCGCTAAAGTCAAACCGGCGCATATCGTTCCAGTTTTCGATATTGAAACCCATAGCAATATACTTTTGCAGCATAATGTCTGACATTGTCAGAGAACCGGCATCCTGGGCAACTGCATTACTTGCCATATAAGTATCAATAGCTGTCTGGTCCATGGGGCCCATGTCGGGATTAGAAATACCGGAAGAAGTTTTGTCATAGCTGCCTTTCCATTGGTTAAGCTTGGATTGCATATAATCTAAGTCAGCCTGGATACCTGCCTTGTATGCAGCATAGGCATTGGCCGCATCGCCCTTTCTCATATACACTTCAGCTTTAATAAAGCACATTTCATAATACATCAGAATTTCCATGTCAGAAACAGGACGAATTTGGAAGGAGCCGGTGGAAGCGACAACGCCGGCATTATAATCGGCTAAGTTTGGATACCAGGTTACGTCATTTGAAGGCTGGTCGACACCTGTTGTGGCAAGTGAATTGCTGCGCAAATTTACATAAACAGTATCTCCTGACCGTCGGTAATCCGTACTCGGTATGTAAATAGATCCCGCCTTATAAGTTACTGTTACATTATTTCCGCTGGTCGTATAAGGCCGCCCTGCCGCATCCTGTGCAGCAATAAAATTGGCGAGGTCGGTTCCATCGGGAATAGCATATGTTACTTTAGTATTCGATGCAGCATAACTGACTGTTGCGATAGAAGTAGCCCCACCTTTTACTAAACGGTTGGGGAAGCCTAACGGAGACGGGTGTTGATCTGTTGTGTTGTAAGAATTAACGCCTATGGAACGTAACCATTTATACGTTGATACCTTACCAGTACCGGCGTCAAGTGTAACACTATCCATAGAAGCAGGTACAATTTTTGGCATTCTCGGATCAACCGCTCCAGCCCCTCGGATATTGGTGAGGAGATTGTAATAGTATGCGGCAATGCGTTGGTTGCTGCCATAACCGGCAAAATCATAAGTCCCATTACCTGAAACAGGATCTCCCTCTAAAAAATCGGTTGTTGCGCTATTATTAAAATTTAGTTCTACAACATTATCTGCATTAGATTGTGGCCCTTTGGACAAACAGTATAATATAGAATCCGGATTAAACAAGTCAGCTTTTTTTGACAGTTTGAGCATAAACCGGGCTTTTAATCCCCAGCATAGCTTTAACCACTTATCTACATCACCGTTATTCCATATATCTCCGGCAGATAAGGCCGGAGCCCCTGCCTCCTGTGTTTTACTAAATAGAGCAATAGCCTCATTGAGGTGATCCATGCACCCGTTAAAAATAGTTTTACCGTCATCGGGAACGGGACTTGGAATTCCTGTTCCTGCCTGCGTGTATGGCATTTCACCATACACATCAAGCATTTCCATATACCCCAGGGCATGCATTACATCAGCCGCAGCCATATAATGGTAGGCGCCCTGTTTTTGAGCGGTATTATACAAGTCAGTTATATTGGAAGATACTCCCACAAAAAATGCCTGGTAGGGTGTGGTTGAATTGCCACTAGAGCATTGCCACGTGGTGCTAAGGGTATTTTGATTAGTTGCAATAGCATAAATAACTCCCGAAATGCATGAAGTACGCATATTGGTAACTCCTGCTGGTTCCTTCCACTCATTTTGGATCCAGGGTAACTTATTTTGAACCGGTACGCTTTGATTATTTGGATTATCCGGGTCGGTATTTACATCCAACCACTTTTTACAGGAAGCTAATACAAATACGAGTATAAAACCCAGCGTGATGTATTTTGAACTTTTCATAATTTGTTTTTGTTTCATTAGTTAAAACTTAAGATTGATGCCGAATGTGAAACTTGCTACTGCGGGTACACCCAGGTAATCAATACCTGTAGAGCCAGAACCGCCTGTTCCTCCTGCTACACTTACTTCAGGATCCATTCCTTTATAGTTTGTCCATGTAAATAAATTCGTGCCTACGGCTGTGGCTGACAATCCCTTAATAATTCCTTCTTTTTTGAACATACTGGTGAAATCGTAAGTTAATGACAGCGAACGCAGTTTCAGCCAGTTAACAGAAGTAATAAAATTCGAAGAATTAGCAGCATAGTTTTGCCAGTATTGGTAGATCATGGAAGAGCCGGCATAGGTTGTTGTACCAATTTTATAACTTTCACCTGCCTTGTACGTTATAGATGTATCGGTTCCTGTAACGCTGCTTACACCGCTCAAGGTTACCGATTGGCGATCATTCAGGGTAGTCTTTTTACTTAAACCATTAACTATCATAAAATATTCTGTACCATTAAATACATCTCCTCCTATGCGAATGTCAAGAAGAAATGACAATGATAAATTTTTGTAGCGTAAGGTATTATTAAAGCCGCCTATATAACGTGGTTCACGATTACCTACAATTGGTAAATTAGGGTTAAGCTTATAAAGACCAGTTTTAGGATCTATCTGGTAACGGCCGTTTGAAATTTCCTTACCATTATTATCTGATTCACGAAGGTAAGGTGAACCAATTATGCCCAGAAAGGGTCCACCGTTTGGAATAGATGCTGCCTTTATTGTTCCAAACTGTACGTCAGTTGGGTAAAAATACTGCACACCTGGAATGAAAGCTCCTAAGGTGCCCCTATTGTAAGAGAAATTGATGGTGGCATCCCAGCTGAAATTCGTTTTAGATACTATTTTGCCCGTAAGCGCTATCTCCATGCCCTTATTAATCACGGTTCCGGCATTAAGGGTGCTAAAAATAAATCCTCCGGACTGGGCTAGGCGTGGCGAGCCAATTTGATTCGCTGTTTGACTATGATAGTAAGTATAATCGAGTCCGATTCGATTATTCAAAAATCTAAACTGGCCCCCAACTTCCCAGGAAGTTTGAATTTCAGGTATTAAAGTAGCGTTACCTGCTTGCCATTGATTACCAATGCCAACGTAACTTCCATTACCGGCGAGTATAGTAACCGGTGAATTTTCATAAGTATTGGTTGCATAGGCATTAGCATCTTTACCAACTCTTGCCCAGCTTGCACGAAGTTTACCAAACGAGAGAATATTGTTTGCGGGTAGCAATTGCGAAAAAACAAAAGAGCCGCTAAGCGAAGGATAAAAATAAGACCAGTTTTGTACAGGTAAGGTAGATGACCAGTCGTTCCGTCCCGTTGCTGTAAGATAGACAAGGTCTTTATAAGATACGCCAACTTCTCCAAAAACCCCTACCAGGCGCCTTCTTGTTGTGTTATCGGAAAATTGTTTATTTGCAAGATCGATGCTATTTAGGCTAACTGTACCGGGTGTACTAAAGTTCCATCCCCAAAGGTTTTGAACATTGGTATTAAAATCGTCTGAAGTGGTTCCCAGGGTCAGGTGGGTATCAAAATCTTTAATGGTTTTGTGAAAATTAGTCATCACGGTGGTTGTGATGTAAGTATAGTTAACCTGGTCTTTGCTTAAACGGCCATTCTGGTATTTTGCAATCACGGCAGACCCAGGAGCAATAAGAGTATTATCTTTAGTAAAGTATTGGTCATAACCCATACGGCCTGTGATGTCCCACCAATCGGTAATTTTAAAATTGCCGTTTATTCCGCCCGTAAAGCGGTTAGTTTTCGAGGTTAACTTATCCTGGTTAATGATCCAGAAAGGATTATCAACATCGTCTGCCAAATCCGTAATAGTTGCGGCATATATCCGATGCTGTGTCCCGTCAGGATTTATATAATTTCTTATGTCGTACGTTTGAGGCCAGTGATACAATTCCTGCATGCTTCCTACACCACTTCCATACAACCCTGCAGAAGTCAACGTTCTGTCCGTGTTGGCAACAGAATAGGCAGTAGTTGCATTTAAAGTCAAACGGCCATATTTCTGTTCACCGTTAAAACGAAAAGTTGTTTTATCGTAACCTGTACCGGGAACGATACCCGTTTGCTTGAAATTAGATCCCGATAAATAAAAAGAACCAGTCTTTGTTCCTCCTGATACGTTTACGTTGTTATCATAGATAAGGCCGTTCTGAAAGAAATTACCGATGTTGTTATAAATAGTACTGTCGGACGGAATTTTTGGTCCCCATGAATTATACGAATCAGTGGTCACTACGCCATTACTGGAAACGCTACCCGGGCCAAACTCAGTTTGAACTTCAGGCAACTTATCTGCCCAGGATGTACTTATTTTACTGGTAACATTAACCGTTACTCTTCCTTCTGCTCCTTTCTTTGTGGTAATCACAATAACACCGTCTGCGGCTCTCGCCCCATACAATGCGGCTGCTGCAGCACCCTTCAAAACCGTAAGAGTTTCAATGTCTTCCGGGTTAATATCCATGACGCGATTGGAGTAAGTTGTATTACTGCGGGATAAACCGTCAGTGCCTGTATTACCGGTAACCGTAGTTGAGTTATCGTATATAATACCATCAACAACAAATAGCGGCTGATTTTGCCGGGTTTCCGAAGTAGACGTAGCACCACGGATAGTTATAGATGCTCCGGCGCCTGGTGCACCGCTGAACTGTGTAACATTAACACCAGGAACTTTGCCAGCTAAAGAATTGACGATATTGGTGTTTTTATTTTTCATCAATTCCTTCGCATCTAACTGGGTAGTGGCATAACCAAGCGACTTTTCCTGCTTTTTAATACCCAGAGCCGTAACAACCACTTCTTGCAATTCCCCATTTCCCGCCTGAAGAGTGATTGAAATAGTTGAAGAATTTCCTACTTTGATTTCCTGCGAAGAAAAACCTACGGCGCTTATGACCAGGGTATTCCCCGGCGAAGCATTAATGGAAAAATGCCCGTTGGCATCGGTTTGTGTTCCTGTTGTTTGTCCTTTAATAAGGACTGTTGCGGCAGCAAGCGGCGTATCATCCGAAGATAATACTGTACCGGAAATCTTTTTCTGCTGAGCAAAAGTTGTTTGACATAACTGTAAGAAAAGTAATGTCAACATACCTGTTACAATTTTTTTCATAGCAAATTATTAAAGTTGTTTAGGGTTCTATAATGATAATGACACTTGAAAATGTTATTGAGCTGCACGACTTGATTTTTGAAACCCGTCCCGAAAAAAAGCTCTCTTTAAAACAACGGCATTGAGAAAAACAGTCAGCAAATTCAAAAATGATTCATACAATTCTTTTATTCTTTTCTAAAGAACTTTTATTCCCCGTTCTACATAAGGCTGCATCACCACATCATTTGGTGACAATTCTGTAATTAAAATATCTATTTCGTCACAATCACAAATCTGCAAGGGTTGTTGCGAATTAATCTTTTCCGCGATGGTAAGGCAAACGGTTTTTTTAGATGATTCTATCATCGCTTTTTTTATTCGCACCACATCCCAGTCATTATCAGAAACACCATTTTCAAGATTAATCGCATTAACCCCTAGAAAGCACAAGTCCGCCCTTAACTCCTTAATTTTTGAAATTGCTTCCAACCCGACAGTGATCTTTGAATTTTTTGAAATCTTATCCCCTATAACAATCACTTCAATATTTGGGTGACTGCTATATTCAAAAAGAGCTGGAATGCTGCCTGATATAAACGTTGCATGTAAACCAACAGGCAGTGCTCTTGCAAGCTCAATGATAGTGGTACCGCCACCGGTTAAAACGAACATCCCATCCTTTATAAGTGATACAGCTTTTTGAGCAATAATTCTTTTTTGTGTATAGCCGTAAACTTCTTTAGAGGTATTATGACCATGATGAAAAGAAAGTGAGAGGGCACCTCCGTGCGTCTTTATGATCTTGCCTTCGTCCGCCAGTTGTTGAAGATCCCGGCGTATGGTATCATCCGATACACTTATTTGAACGGCCAGATCTGTTGACAACACCTTGTTATGTAAATTAACCTGGTGCAGGATAAACGAGTGCCGTTCCATTTTAAGCATTAGTTAAGCTCTTGTTAAATCAAAACTAAGGCAAAAACGCAAAAACCGCAAAATTAATTTAGCACAAACCTTAGTAAAGATGCATAAAGCCGCAAATAGAAGCAAAGAAATTATCTTGTCCTATCAGTCTTCTCTTCGCCTTCTCATTACATAAGAGGTCTCAAATATTTCCCTTACATAACCCATCCCCGGCCCAGTATCGGCGCCAGCGTTACTTGTTATAATTCGATGAAGAGAGTGGACATATTTGTCCGACAGAATTTGTTGAGAGTGAAAACAATTTATTCAATAAATGTTGAACAAAAGTGCATGAGAATATGAGGTACAAAAAAGTTGGAGTCACTTGTGTTGTTGGCATCCCCGACAACGCATTTTTTGGAAACAATCATCTTCAAAAAAAATTTCTAAAGACCTGACCAAAACCTGTGAATTATGTAAACTTTTTAAAAAATCATGTAACAACCTGGTAAATAATGTATTCTAATTTTGGCTGCCTCTTGTTTTTTTTTAAATCCTGCCAGCCGACACTGTCAGAACTATTTGTTATGTACGAAGTAAAATTAGAATCATCCCGCATCGAAGTGATGCATTACCTGGCGCAAAAAATTGAGAGCATCATTGATGAATTTCTCAAGAAGATTGACAGTGCCTGGCAGCCCGCCGATTTTTTGCCTGTTAGCACCAATGAAAATTTTTATAAAGAAATAAAAGACCTGCAGGGGGCATGTAAAGAACTGCCTTATGATTATATGGCAGTTCTTGTTGGCGATACAATTACCGAAGAAGCTTTGCCTACTTATGAAAGCTGGCTGATGGATGTAGATGGCATAACAAAAACAGAACCGCAGGGCTGGAGTAAATGGATAAGAATGTGGACTGCGGAAGAGAACAGGCATGGCGACCTGTTGAATAAATTTTTGTATCTCTCCGGTCGTGTCAATATGCGGCAGATGGAAATAAGCACACAGCATTTAATTGCTGATGGTATGGATATACAAACTGCAAGGGACCCTTACAAAAGTTTTGTATATACTTCTTTCCAGGAACTGGCCACTAATATCTCTCACCGGCGCACAGCAACGCTGGCTAAGAAACATGGCAGCCACCAGCTCTCACAGATCTGTGGCGTTATTGCTTCCGATGAGGCCCGCCATGCCAGGGCTTATAAAAGTTTTGTAAAAAAAATATTTGAGATAGACGCCAGCGAAATGATGTTGGCTTTTGAAAACATGATGCGCAAACGCATTGTAATGCCTGCCCATTTCCTGCGCCAGGCCGGCGAAACCATTGGTAAAACTTTTGCTCACTTCAGTGATGCAGCCCAACGCCTCGGTATATACACCAGCCTCGATTATGCCCATATTTTAGTATCGCTGATAAAGGAATGGGATATTGCTAACATTTGCAGCCTTACCGCTGCAGCCGAAAATGCCCGTGATTACTTAATGAGCCTGCCCGAAAGGTTCAAAATAATTGCTGAGCGGGGTTTAAAGGCCCCGGTGGAATATCAATTTAGCTGGATAAAATTTTGATAGTGACGGTTGTTAATCTACTATCATCACCTGTTGTTTCATTCGCTTGCACGGCCCGAATAGTAAGATTACATTGGCGCTGGCTTTGTCGAATAGCCTTGTAGGTTAGCATAGCCTTGCCAATTGAAAGAACTGCGCATTAAAAAATGTATCTTCCGACGGATCTTGTTGCCGCCCCCGCAAAACAATTTTTATTGAAGACAATCATTTTGAAAACAAAGGTTTTAGATTGATCAATGGTACTGAGCTGTCAAACAGAATTAATAACGGCTACAATTTATAATATACATTGTAACACATGTCGACCTCATTGGAACCTTGTTGCTACGCCCGAAGCAAATAAATGATCTTGAGCAAGATTATATAAAAACGGAACAAAAGATTTTATTTTTTCTGATTTATTTCAGATAGTACCGATTATTGGATGGTGGCAGGTACGCCAACAACAGCAGCAACAATTTATAAAATAAAAAATGCAACAGTAACTGCTGCACTTTTTGTTATCATCATGCAAAAGGCTTTAAATAGTTGGCGTATTCAACTCTGCCAATGATGCATTAATCGTCTCCTGCGTTACTTCATAGTCAATTAATTTTCCAGCCAGGTATTGCTCATAAGCGCTCAAATCAAAATGGCCATGTCCACATAAGTTGAATAAAATTGTTTTAGAAACACCTTCTTCATCAGCTTGTTTCGCCTGCCTTATTGCTTCTGCAACGGCATGGTTGGCTTCCGGCGCAGGAATAACACCCTCTGTGCCGGCGAACAATAATCCTGCATCAAAACATTCTGTTTGATTAATGGCATCAGCTTCAATGATGCCATCTCTCAACAATTGACTTACAATAGCGCCGGCACCATGATAGCGCAAACCTCCCGCATGAATAGGCGATGGAACAAAATTGTGTCCTAATGTGTACATTGGAATTAAAGGAGTCATTCCAATGGTATCCCCAAAATCGTAGCGGAAAACACCCCTTGTTAATTTTGGACAAGAGGTAGGTTCCACTGCTATGGCCCTTATATTTTTTCCGCCCGTTAATTTATTTTGTAAAAAAGGAAATGCAATCCCTGCAAAGTTTGACCCGCCACCAAAAGGCGCCACCACAATATCCGGGTAATCGCCTGCCTTTTCCATTTGCTTCAATGCTTCCAGGCCAATAATGGTTTGATGCATCAGTACATGATTCAATACACTGCCCAAAGAATATTTGGTATCATCATGCGTGGCCGCTACTTCCACTGCCTCAGAAATGGCAATACCTAAACTCCCTGGAGAGTTGGGATCTCTTTCTAAAATAGTTCGTCCGGCATTGGTTAAATTACTGGGAGAAGCATGTACTGTTGCTCCCCATGTGTTCATCATAATTTTCCGGTAGGGCTTGCCGTCGTAACTCACTCTTACCATAAATACCTCGCACCCTATACCAAACAATTTACAGGCAAAACTCAATGCACTTCCCCATTGCCCGGCACCGGTTTCAGTTGAAATTTTCTTTACGCCCTCCTTCATATTATAATAAGCCTGCGGAACAGCAGTATTGGGTTTATGCGAACCGGCAGGGCTAACTCCTTCGTATTTATAATAAATTTTAGATTTTGTACCCAATACTTTTTCGAGGCTGTAAGCTCTGAACAGGGGAGTCGGCCGCCAGATCTTATACACGTCCCTTACTTCATCAGGAATTTCCACCCATCTTTCAGCACTCACTTCCTGCTTAATTAATTCCATTGGAAAAAGCGGGGCCAAATCATCCGGCCCCACAGGTTGTTGTGTTCCGGGATGCAGTGGTGGCAAAGGCTTGTTAGGCATGTCTGCCATAATATTGTACCAATGCGTCGGAATCTCCGACTCCTGTAAAGTAATTTTTCTTTGTCGTGACATGTAATAAAATTTTAGGTAATTAAGATACTAAAAAAAGAAAGAATTTAAACTACATGAATTCCTTCACTTCTTAAAATATACTTCCGGCAGACTTAGGTTAACTGCTGTCCGCCAGTGAATGGAAGTATCGGGCGTTGAGCTCCCGTGAAAGTGATCATGAGAAGCTCGTTGTGTAATTGATTGTTAGTCACAAGGCCAACAACTGCCTTAAATACATAAACGTTTCTAAAAAAGAAGAAGCTGAAAGAATGAAGCAGAATTGGGATAAAAGAGAAACAAAATTATTTGCAGTTTAATTTATTACTTATCCTATTATCATAGGATAACGGTCATACCTAATCGAAAAAGCTGCCTTTCCTGAAGTAATATGTTGCTCGTCCTATCCTTAAAAATTTTCCCTTATTCCAATGCTCATCGTAATATTTACGTATTCTTCCTGTGGAGTTACATTCGAAAAGTTTTTTACTCTTGTAACATAAAAACTATTATGATGCAAAATCTCCGCCACCACAATCTATAACTATCGGAATATTGCATTGTGAGCAAAACTTTTTGGTGCAAAAGATATGTATATTTAGACAATTTTAGTCCGGCAAAATTGATAGGTCAAAATATAAATATGGAAACGAAATTGACTATGCCGAAAGTTTGTAAAAGACAAATCATAATGACAAAAATTGAACCGACAATAGCTGTGAATGACGCTAAAGCCAGGACCCGGATGAATATCATTTGAAAGTAACTGAATATCACGAATATGAAGGAAAGTAAAGAAAGAGTTGCCCGTCATCCAACACCAATTCAACATAACAATTATGCCTAAACGCTATTTAAAATTCATTTTCCTGGTGATATTGCCGGTGCTGCTGTGTGCCTGCAAAACGCACCATTTTGTGGTGGACGATGCCGGTATCCTGGATTCAAAAACACGTGCCGGCCTGGAAAATTTGCTTTCCTCGTATCACAAAAAAACAACCTGTTCCATATATTTATACAGCATAAAGAAGTTACCCGAAGGTGAAGATGCAGGTTCTTACACAAAAAATATCGCAAAAGATCTGGGGTTGGAGAAGACCCAACTCGATAATGACGCAATAATTTTCATTGCGCTGCAGGACAGGCAAATAATCTTCCAGCCAGGATACGGCCTGCAGTTTATCATCGATGCCGGCTTATCCGAATTGGTTGTTCGTGACCTACAGCAATACTTCCGGCAATCGCTTTACCAACAGGGAATTACTGAAGTGGTGAACCAGGTTATTAATCTCACCGAAAAATTATCATGGCAAGTGAAATCCTATAACGAGGAAACCATAAAGGGACAAGATATCATTGAACTGAAGGATTTTGATATTAAAAGCAGGAATGAAAACTTTCTTATAGTGGGATTGAAAAACGCTCCTGATCTAAAATTGTACATAACGAAATATATGACCGCACTTACCGGCGATGTTTCTTCCGATGATGATCACAACATGGTCATCTACTACCGGCCAGTCGCCGGGAAACCTGGTGAAGGATATTTAATAAATGTTGCAAAGAAATAATTTCGATTAACCTTTCCTGTTGCCTTTAATAAAATTGCTTCGCAAAAGATGGTAGTGTATATTAGAGGAAATACTCAAGCTGGCCAAAATTTTTACAATGCGAATTTTATTATTTATAACAGTCTTTTTTTTATCATATACCGAATTTGGATTTAGAGGTTCCAATTGTGATGAATTTTTGATCAAAAATGATACAACCAAAGCAATTGAGCTTTCTATTCAAAAATCATTTTACCGGCGTACAATGCCCGAGGTTGAATTTCTCATAAGAAATTATAAAGCTGGTGACTCTATACTATTTACTTCTGAAAAAAAATTTCTTAGATATCTTCCAAGCAAAGTTGATTCCTTAAAATTTAAAATAATCGAAAAAAAGAATATCTGCTCATTGTTAGCGTCAGACACAACATGGAAAAATCGACACTATCTGATTCTTCAGTATTTTGAAAGAAGAAATAATACATTCGAAATAGTACTTGTCAACAAAAACTGTAACCAATATACCAGTGGCGGAGGTTTGGGTATTTCAATTATTAAAGACTCTGATTCATTAAAAGTTACACACGTTAGGGCTTTCAATATTAACTAACCCAAAACTTAAGCTAACTAAGGAAGACCGATGCACAACTACCAATTAAAAAAACAGGTAAGGCGCAAAATCCATCCGAATCGTTTCAACATTTAGATAAGAAATAATTTCGATTAACCTTTCCTGTTGCCTTCAAAAAAATTGCTTCGCAAAAGATGGTAGTGTATATTAGCGGAAATACACATGCTAGAGGATTTATATGAAACAGTCTTTAGATTTTGAAAAGGTAGTTTTCTTACTGAGAAATATTTGTAATGACTCAAATCTTAGCAGAACGTGGCTTAAAGATTTGGTTGACAATTCAACATTTTCTTTTGAAGAAGAAACTGTATACCTTATGGCAAGAGGTTTTCCGGGCTATAATGTAACAATCTTTGTGGCACCGGAAGTTTTTCAGAAATATTTTAAAGAACTCAAAACTGCAAATGATATTTTAATTAAGGATATTCACAATCTTACAAATTCTAGCATTCACGACTTAAAAATATTACCCGATTATAGCAAGTTAGAAGTCTATAATTCTGAAATACGTCCAATTGTAACAGAATGGGAAGAATTGAATAAAGCTCAGAACCAATTAATAGAGCAGCTTAAAAAAAGCCATAATACTTTAGACATAAAAAACATTGGTAACTCTGCAAGACACATCCTTCAACAAACAGCTAACATTGTTTTTAATATTGAAAAACATACACCGTTAGACAAAAAAATTGATGTCTCACCAGACAAATATAAAAATCAATTGCATTCGTACATAAAAGCTGAATTAGCAGGGGATTCATCGTTAGAGCTTCGAAAATTTGCGGAAGCTGCGATTGATATGGCTGAAAATTCTATAGACCTAGCAAATGCTGTAACTCATAGGACTGAGACAGAAAAAACAGTCGCAGAAGTTTGCGTTATGGGAACAATAACAGTAATAAGTGTTATAAACTTCATAGAAAAAAAGTAAACTGTCACAGACCAGTGGTGACCGATGCACAACTACAACTTAAAAATAGTGACCGAAAAATCCATAAGAACAGTTTCAACATACAGGTAAAAAATAATTTCGGTTAACCTTTAATATTACCTTCTATAAACAGTAATAGCGTATAATGGTAGCTGTTATGATTAAAAAGAATTTTCTTAAAAGACGATCATTAAAAACCAATCCTCATTTCTCCTCACGCCCTTTAATTGCCGGGTACGCCCTGTCATATCCTTTCACTGCATGCCAGATAATACGGTTAAAAACATCATCGTCTATCCGGTCTGCATCATCAAGGTCCTGCTCCAGCGATTTTTTGGCCCAATACAATTGAGCGCCTAATAAATTATTTAATGAAGGGTTGAGGCGATCCAGCGGAATATTATTCTTTACAAAATTATAAGGAGTAAAATCCGGTTTGCTGGTAAAACAATCCAGCATGGGTTCCGCCGTAAGATCAAGTTGATTCATTGGCGGAAGGCCAAGGATATTCTCAATCGTCCGCACCATATTTATTTGCGAGTAGTAAGTGGAAAGAACTTCCTTCCGCTTTGTATAAGGACTGATAACGTAGCCAACGGTCCGGTGGCCATCCACATGATCAAGGCCCGCCTGCGGATCATCTTCTGTAACAAAAATGCAGGTCTCTTTCCAGAACTTGCTATGCGAAATCGCATCTACAATTTTGCCAAGGGCAAGGTCATTATCAGCCACGGCCGCCTGCGGTGTAGGCCAGCCCGGCCTCGTTCCGGAAGTATGGTCGTTGGGTAATTCCATAATAATGAAATTCGGGAGATCATAGTTTTTTTCATACCCCTTAAATTCTTTAAGAAAGGCAGCCACCCTCGAAGCATCTGGAACCGTTGTAGTAAAGCCTGCATAGTCCGGGCATATATATGGATCGAGTTGTTCAAGATTTGCTTTGGCGCGGATACTGATTTTATTGCTGCCGCTTTGCAGGTCATTGTAAATGTCAGAAAATTTTGAGCCCTTAGGTTCGACGATGGTCTTTACAAATTCACCATAATCGCGAAAGGTCAATCCATGCGCCAACACATTATCCCAGATAAAACCGGAGCTGGCGTAAGCCAAAGCATCATCTCCGTCATAAGGATAGCTCCGGGTAAAATCACCAAAAGATTTTTCGAGATAATCTGTCACATACGCTTCATCCGTCCATTGATGCCCATCGGCGCTTAAAACGCCACTGCAATTAAAATTGTCCATCAATACAAAAGAACTTGCGAGGCTATGGTGATTGGGTGAAATATACTTTCCGAATTCAACCAAAGAAGTATCGCCGTTAGCCTGCGGCATATCACCCAATACCTGGTCGTAAGTGCGGTTTTCTTTTATGATGTAAACAACATGTTTAAACACCGAAGTTTGATTGGGACTAACGGGAACGGGTACCTTTTCCCTGGCTCCGTTAGTACGAAGTTTCCTCTTGGCTAACATCTGTACATACGAATTATTCTGATGTACAATTTGCGTCATGTAAGCCAGCGCTTGCTTACCCGGCACGGGGATGATAGAGATCGTTCCTTCGTGATCATGTGAATTGAAACCATTGCGGTTTGTCTTTTGGTTCCTCGATCCGATTCCTTTTACGTTGGCAACATACAATATACTTCCTGTGCTATCCATCAATACAGATCCCGGGTACCAGGCCGTTGGTATCATTCCCAGGATGTGTGCCGGGCTGCCCGTTTGTATAACACACAATGCATTTTCAGTTCCGTTGGCTGCAAAAAGATATTTGCTATCGGGGGAAATAGTTAAAGCGTTGGGAGCACTGCCGAAAGGAATGTCTTTTTGAAAATGCACGGATATCGTATCAATAACCTCGTCAGTCTTTGTATCGATTACCGAGATGATATCACTATTCGCACAGGCAACATACAATTTATCATGCGACGGACTCAGCACCATTCCGGCCGGATGCAAACCCACTTCAATGGACTTTTCTTCTACGTTCCTGTCAAGGTCAATAACGGAAATGGTACCATCGTTTGCAATTCCTGTTTTTGCGTCTACCAATACCTGTGAGCCGGATGTATTATAAGTGGATTCCCCTTCATGAGGACGGCGGCCGCCCCAGTTGCTTACATAGGCTTTATGTGAAGAGGTAAGTATTATACCGTAAGGAGCAATGCCTACAGGTATTTGAATAATTTCTTTCGGATCGTTTGCGTTTACAACTGCCAGCGAATTGTTTCTTGATAGCGTTACATAAATTTTGTTTGTTGTTTCGTCAAGCGAAATGCCGCCGGGCACAGGATCCCCACCAATTGCAGGTTTGGGTAATATGACAGAATCGCTCCAATGCATCATGCTGTTGTTGTCAACTGTGGCAATATCTATTCGGTTGGTTGCATTTGTTACGAATACGCGGTGACCGTTAGTTGAAAGGCAAATGCCCGTAAAGGAAGCTCCGCTATGTTTATAGGGTAACGATTGCAGGATGGTTCTGTCGTTTACTCTTACCAGGTCAAGCGAAGACATATTTTTCACAAACAATAATTTGCCATCCGGCGAAAGCGCCATATCAACGGGCCTTCCATGTATAGTAACCTGGAAACCTGCGGGACGTATGAGTTGATTAGAAGGAACGAGGATACTGCCATCCGGTTGAGGCCCTACCTGCTTATTTCCAAATGTATTTTTTTTCTGAGCCAGTGAAACCGATGATATAACGGAGAGAGAAATTAAGACAATGATACAACGGGCAGTGGTAAATTTGAGATAATTCATTTTGGTTCATTTTTTTATTAACGTGAGTTCAGGATAAGAATATGTACCAAGCCTATGGCTTTCAATTCATATATCTTATTACCCAACGGACTGAAGTCCATTATTACAATATGAATCAAGGCTAACACCTTTACGTCAAGTAAAGCCGTAGGCCTGGTTTATTTTATAACACCGGATTTTAATCCGGTGAAATAAGAACTGATCATAAAACAAGTGCCATCGGCACGATACATAACAAAGCTTATGTTGAACTCATCTAATTATTGCAGTGCGTCAATTGCCACTTACTTTAGTTAGAGGAATTGTGGTTGTCTTTCCCAGCTTTAGCCAAAAGTTGAAAGACAAATATTGCAAACAATCAATAGATTTTGGCTAAAGCCCCTGATCTTATTTCATTATCCATCCACGGGTTGAAACCCGTGGCAATTAAAACACACTGGCCTTAAATCTTATACTTCACTAGCGGTAAATTATTGAGTTTTTCAACTTAAACAATTCGCTGTCTTGTCCTTCATGCGTCAATTGCCACTAACTTTAGTTAGTGAAATTGTGGTTGTCTTTCCCGGCTTTAGCCAAAAGTTAAAAAGGCCATATTCTATAAAATATCAAAAAGATTTTGGCTAAAGCCCTGAACTTTTTCATTATCTATCCACGGGTTGAAACCCGTGGCAATTAAAACATACTGGCCTTAAATCTTATACTTCACCACTTCATGCGTCAATTGCCACTAACTTTAGTTAGTGGAATTGTGATTGTCTTTCCCGGCTTTAGCCAAAAGTTGAAAGCCACATATTGCAAAACAATTAATAGATTTTGGCTAAAGCCCCTGATCTTATTTCATTATCCATCCTCGGGTTGAACCCCGTGGCGATTAAATACCCATCGCCTCATAAAGCAAAATCTCGCTAACACTGAGCCTCACCATTTCAAGCTTTGGTTACCTTATTCATAATACTCCATAATCGCCCTTTCTCCTTTCTGCAAAGAAATTGTAATAAATCCGTTCGAGGGTTGTAAAAACGTCATATTATTCCTGTAGCGCAACTTGACTTTTGTCACATAGTCCGGAGCTTTTATTTTGAATTTGTTATTTACAGTGGCGGTTATTTCCAAAGAGGTAATAAGATGATCTTTCCATTGCAAATTCAGAACGCCTCCGCCTCTCACACATAAACCGCTGAAACTACCGTCGGCCCATTGGTCCGGAAGAGCAGGCAACAAATCAATATATCCTTCATGGCTTTGCAACAGCATTTCAGCAATACCTGCCGTGCCGCCGAAATTGCCATCGATCTGGAATGGCGGATGGGCATCAAACAAATTTGGATAGGTGCCGCCACCGTCTGTCATGTTGAATCCTTCCTGCTCCGTAGGCCGTAACAGATCTTTTAATAAACTGAAGGCGTGATCGCCGTCTTTTAATCTCGCCCATAAATTAATTTTCCAGGCCAGTGACCAGCCGGTACTGATATCCCCTCTTCTTATCAGCAAAGCCTTGGATGCTTCTGCTAAATCAGGAGTTCCCTGCAAAGTAATTTCATTGCCGGGGTACATTCCCCAAAGCGGCGATACGTGGCGATGCTGCGGCTCTACTTCTTCATACGGTTGCAGCCATTCCATCAGCCTCCCGTTTTTATCAATTTGGTTGGGAGGCAATTGTTTTCTTGCATCAAATAATTGTTGCGTGAAAGCATCATCTTTTCTCAAAACCTTTGAGGCATCAATAACATGCGCAAATAATTCCCTGATAATTTGATTATCTATCGTGGGCCCGGCACATACATGCACTTGTTTTCCATTTGCGAGGCGAAAAGCATTTTCCGGTGAATTGGAAGGTGCTGTTACGAGCCAGCCATTGTTGGGGTCTTTTACCAATGTTCTCAAATAAAATGCCGCGGACCCTTTGATGATGGGGTATATTTTTTTGAGATATACTTCATCATGCGTGAACTCGTAATGCCGCCACAACATTTCGCACAACCAGCCGGAACCTGAATTGGTAGCGCCCCAGGAAGCGCTCTCACCGGGGGCGGTATAGCCCCAAACATTAGTTATTACATGCGCCACCCATCCGTCGGCATCATAATATACCTTCGCCGTTTTCTCACCCGGCTTCACCAACCCTTTCACTAAAGAATAAAATGGTTCATTCAGCATAGGCAGATTGGTTACATTCAGCGGCCAGCTATTCATCTGGATATTTATATCGAGATGATAATCTCCGTTCCATGGTGTTTGAATGGTGTTGGCCCATAGTCCCTGTAAATTAGGTGGCAGCAATCCCGGCCTGGTGCTGCTGATTAATAAGTAACGCCCATAATTAAAATACAATACGGGCAAGCCATTGTCAGTAGGGTTTTTAGTAAATGCTACCAACCTTTCATCGGTGGGCAATGCTGCCTGTTCCGCATTTTTATTGTCCAAAGAAATCGATGCACGATGAAAAAGATTTTGATAAACTTTTATGTGTGCTGCTTTTTCTGCCGGGTATGTTTTGCCAATAGCCGCATTCAGTAAAGCCAATGATTCTTGCTGATAAGGAACCTCACGAAAATCCGTAGACGAAGAAATATAAATGATCACTGAGTTAGCATGCTGAACCTGCAACGTACTGTCACGGCCAATTAATTTTCCACCATCTTGTTTCATTCTCATCCTGGTTAGATAATGCATGCCTCTCCCATCTGTCCCGTTATCTAACTGGCCTTCCATCTGCAACTCATTATTATGCAATGCGGTTTGATATTTTTCAGGCCGGTCAAGTCCTAATGAAAAATTTATTTTTCCGGGTTGGCTGGCAGTAAGGCGAATGATAATAACATCATTAGAAAAGCTGGTAAAATATTCACGGGTATAGGTTACTCCATTGAGTTGATAACTGCACTTTGCGATAGCGGAGTCTAACGATAACTCCCTGATATAATTTGCAGGTTTAAGGGAAGTAGTATCTATGCCATAATCATAATCAATGTGAAGGTTTCCCAATACCTGGTAACTACCATAGGGCACATCGGCGCCGTTGCCGTTGCCTGAGCCGGCTCCTTTGCAGACAAAAGCTTTATTAACCAATGCCTCTGCTTCAGCATTTTTTCCTTCAAACAATAATTTTCTTATTTCAGGCAAATATTTTACAGCGCCTTCTTTGTCTGCATCCTGCGGGCCGCCCGACCAAAGCGTAATGTCATTCAATACAATGTTTTCATGTAACACACCACCATCGGGCATAGCGCCAAGGCGGCCATTGCCCAGAGGAAGACTTTCCTGCCATGTATTAGCAGGATGATCGTACCACAACCGCAGGTTTTGCTGCGCACTAGCGGTAAACAAACAAACAACCGTACATGTAATTAGAAAGAAAAAATGTTTCATTGAAAAAGTTTAGTTTTTTCGTCTAAGCGTACCAGTAATATTAAAGTTATGAATCAGAGTAATGACACCACCTTACCGGTTCGTACTGATTCATCACATGCAAAGGCTATCCGCAGACTATTTACTGCGTCTCCGGCATGGGCGCTAAGGTCTATATCTTCTATAATTGATTTCAGAAAATATCTTTGTTCACGATTACAAAGTTCCTGGTGATCGGGTTCGTCTTCCAGGTTGATCCATGTATCTTCTTTAGCAAACTTCCCATTTTCATCGAGGTCTGCATGATGAAAGCGCAGTGATTCTGTTTTCGTGTGCGATTCAATGGAAGAAGATTTTCCTGATCCACCTGCTTCTTTAGCCACAATCGATACAGAACCTTTTGGGCCGATAACATCTTTCACGAAAAAAGCGGTTTCACTAATCATGGGCCCCCACCCTGCTTCATACCATCCAATGGAACCATCTTCAAAACGTATTTGCAACTGCCCATAATTATAATTACCCGCAGGGATATCTTCGGTAAGCCGTGCTCCAATCGCATATACCTGCGTAGGCCTCGAACGTGTCATCTGGCACATCACATCGATGTAGTGCACCCCACAATCAACAATCGGGCTGAGGCTATTCATCAGGTTGCGATGCAGTGTCCACATGTCCCCGTCACTTTGCTGATTGAGGTTCATCCTCATCACTAACGGTTTTCCCAGTTCGCCGGTTAATTCAACAAACCGTTCCCATGAAGGATGGTGACGCAAAATATAACCTACCACTAATTTCTTATTTGCTTTATTAGCTGCTGCCGCTATACGTTCAGACCCTTCAACAGAGTCTGCCAATGGCTTTTCAATGAATACATGGCATCCATTTTCAAATGCTTTCATAGCGAAAGATTCATGCGTATCGGGGTAAGTAGAAATACAAACCGCATCGGGGCCGGTGGCTTGAATCGCTTCATCTATGTCGTTGAATAATTCATACTTATTGCCCAACCTGGCATTCAATTTATCTTTCGACTTTCCCCTTGCTACAAGTCCGCAAATCTCAAATCCGTCAAGAGTATGATAGGCCATGGCATGAGAAGATCCCATATTTCCACAACCTATAACGAGTATGCGTAAAGGCTTTTTTTGATTTTGCATTTTGTGAATATTAAATTTAGCGGGTGATCAATTTGTTTAAAATAACTATTAAAAATATACAAGACGTGCGAAGGAAATCATTAATATAATCGTCTTACAGCGGACTCTTATTAATCCGGCCTTTAAACCTGCTTATCCCGTCCATCATCACTTCCACCACAATCCTTCCTTTGGGCAGGTGATCCAGTGAATACACAAACGTTCCATTCTTAACACTTATATATTCATGTTTTTCCCACATAGTACCGTCAACGGTAATCAGCACTTCCATATCGCTCAATTTATTTGAGACTACACTTAATTCTGTTGTATCCTTCACCAGTCTTGGATACAACGAAAAGGCATATTGTGCATGAGTGGTATCGGCAACAAAATCCGGAGAAGCCGTAAAACTTAAATTTTCACCATCTCCGCAGTCACTTTCAAAGGCATGCACCAGGTCTCCTTTCATATCAAACATACGCAAATAACCATCTCCGTTTTTTGGCTCAGCCCAAAATTCCAATCCATCACCGGCACTATCGGTCAGGCATAGTTGATAATTCCCTTTTTCAAGATGGATGGTATCCGTGTAGAGCGTACGGGCTTCAAGAGTTGCCGGCCCTTTGCTGAAGAGCGTATCCAAATGGCTATCGATCAAATATACTTTGTTGTCTTTTGGCTTGTTATTGGTAAGAAATTTAAGAATAAAATTTGTTGGATATATATCAGGTGCAGCAAAGGATGTAGTGAGCTCATTATCCCCTATCCATCCATCTTTGCTTCCGTTAGGTTTTGAAAGAGTCACCGTGTAATGGTTCACTCCTTTTTTTGAAGGAATCTCACTGTTCAAAACAATATCCGCTGTTTCATTAAATTTCAAATTTCCCTTCCAGTGATATACCTGTTTTTGAAACCCATCCGTTCCGTAGGTAATGGTTACTGAATGTAAGTTTTCGGATCCCAGGTTGCGGATAATAAACCGCGGAGTAAAACTTGCAGGGTTCAGCCGCGAAAATTGTTGTTCTTCGCTTGGTACTATTATTTCAT
>NZ_JBMQQG010000215.1:0-34710 GCF_057362405.1 Ginsengibacter sp. | reverse complement strand
GTAAAGGGAAAACTGGCGGGAATTATAAATATTCAAAAAAGCGTTTCCGGAAATCCTCCTTATAATTTTACACTTAAAACATTTAATTCCAGCGATGATAAATGGCCTCAGTTTAAAACACTTGTAGAGAGTATTATCAATAACCTGAGTAATCATATTTACAAAGACAGGCCTGCTTATGCCAATTTTGATTTTGATCCAACCAGGGATCGAACGGTGGTAAGACAATACAGGACCATTGACTTTATTCTTCCCGGCCAGCTTGGGTTTTCTTTACTTGCCTCAGGAGTTTTCGGTGTGGCGTTCATGTTTTTTAATTTGAGAAATACATTAGTGTTAAAAAGATTTTTTGCAACTCCAATTAGCAAGACTTACATCGTACTAGGTGAAATGTTCAGCCGCGTTATTTTCCAATTGCTCACGGCTGTTGTAATTATTCTTTTGGGTTATTATGCATTCCATTTCACTTTGGTTCATGGCTTTAAAACATTTTTTGACATGATGGTCCTTAGTTTTATAGGGCTTGTTGTGTTTATGGGATTTGGGTTTATCGTGAGTGGCCTTGCAAAAAATGATAGCACCATTCCGCCTTTTGCGAATCTTATTACGCTACCGCAGTTTCTGATAGGTGGAACCTTTTTTTCTATAAGTGTTTTCCCGGTATGGCTGCAGTGGATTGCGAGGATGATGCCGCTAACTCATCTTAATACGGCGCTCAGGGAAGTTGCTTTTGAAGGGAAAGGCCTCTGGGACGTGAAATGGGAAATTGGGATACTGCTGCTTTGGGGCATTATAACCTACGCAGTTGCCGTAAAAGTATTTAAATGGGAATAAACATCAACTAACCGAATGCGAAAGGCAAAATTCTTTCTTATTGGAATATGTATCCTTATTGGATTCCTTTGGTTAATTACCTTTTTTCTCCCGTCGAAAATTACGGTTTCAAGATGGATCAATATCGATGCAAATCAAAGTGTAGTAGCTGCAGAGATAGCTGATTTTAACAACTGGAAAAACTGGTACCCGGCGTTTCAAAATCAAAATATCAATGTTGATCTATCGCAAAAAAATGATACTTCTTCTGTTACCCTCACCAATGAAAATGGGAAAAGGATAGTCATGGTGTTATCAAAGTCTTCACTGCAAAATATAAATATCCGGTTGCTTGGGGATGATCGAAATTCAAAAATATACCGGTTTATTTTAGTATCTAACAATAAAGGACAAACGCAGCTTACCTGGAATGTAGATATTGAATTGGGATGGTACCCCTGGAAAAAATTAGGAGGTATTTTTCTGGATAAAATTATAGGACCTCATTACGAGGCAGCTTTGGAAAATCTAAAAAAAGCGGCTGAGAAAAAAGGTTAATTAATCTTTGTTCATTATTGATTGCAGGAAACTTTCCACCGTGCTATAGACTTTTTTCAATTCTTTTTTAGTGATACAATAAGGGGGCATTATATAAATCGTGTTCCCCAGTGCCCGCAGGTAAACCCCGTTTTTCATGCAATGGTCGGTAAATGCCGTGCTTATATTATGCAGGTAGTTATCCTGGTCATTTGTAACAATCTCGAATGCGCAAATAGTTCCTAAATGGCGCAAATTTTTAATAATATTTTTTTCTCCAAATAACTGCATTTCTGTCAGAAAATTCTTTTGCTGATTTACAATCTCTTCAATTTCTGCCAAATACTTTTTCTTTTCAAGTAGCCTAAGGCTAGCCAGCGCAGCAGTACAGGCGAGTGGGTTTGCCGTAAATGAATGCCCGTGAAAGAAAGTTTTCATTTTATCATCACTTACAAATGCATCATAAATATTTTGCGTACACGCTGTAATTCCCATTGCCATGGTTCCACCGGTAAGCGCTTTGCTTAAGCAAATAATGTCAGCTTTTTGCTGCATATAATTTCCGGCAAATAAACTTCCTGTTCTGTAAAATCCGGTGAGCACTTCATCCGCTATGCAAATGATATTTTCATTTTTCATAAAAGACAAAAGTTCATCCAAATGCTTTGCGTCATACATTCTCATTCCACCTGCGCCCTGCAACAAAGGTTCATAGATAAAACAGGCAATTTCATTTTTATACTTTTCAACTTCCTGCTGCAGTTGTTGTATGCTGTTACCATCAGGCGTATCAATAAAAATTACTTCAAATAATTTGTCTCTGAAGGCCAAAGTAAATGTTCCTCTTTCGCTAATACTCATGGCACCAAATGTGTCGCCATGGTACGAATGATGAAATGCAAGAATTTTATTCCGGTTTCCTTCACCTTTATTCATCCAGTATTGCAGCGACATTTTTATAGCAACTTCCGTTGCAGTTGATCCATTATCACTATAAAATATTTTTGAAAAATTGCCCGGTAATATTTTCAGGATTTTGTCCGCAAGTTTAACCGCGGGTTCGTGGGTGAAGCCCGCAAATATTACCTGTTCTAATTTCCTCGCTTGTTTGTGCAGTTTTTTTGCAATGTATTTATTGCCATGCCCGTGAATAGTCACCCACCAACTGCTTATTGCATCAATGTAGGTCTTTCCCTTCTCATCGTACAACAATGTTTTTCTCCCTTTTATAATTGGGATAGAACGGGGACGATTTTTTTGATGTGTGTATGGATGCCATATCAAATCAAAATCTTTTTCACTCAAATTCATCTTAATAAGTTTGTCTTTGATTCAAAGTTAGTTAATCGGGGGTTTCCCGATTTTGAATAAAAAATTTATTGGATGCAACGATATTCAAAAGCTTGTTGTCAACATGCTGTAATACGTATATGGATTATAAAAAGCTGGTAGCAGATTGTATAAAATGCATCCCGGATGCGCAAAGGCAATTGTATGAACATTTTGCCCCTACCATGCTGGGTATATGTTTCAGGTATACCAAAAGTATTGCTGATGCCGAAGATGTTTTACAGGATGGTTTTATAAAAGTCTTCAAACACTTGCATAGCTATAAGTTCGAAGGTGAGTTAGGCGGGTGGATAAGAAGAATTATGGTGAACACCGCATTAAATTTTTTAAAAACCAGCAAGAAATATCAATACGATCTTTCATTCAGCGAAATGCCCTTGCACCCTGTGTCTACAAACGATCCTGTAGTTGATCTGCAAACGAAGGAATTGTCTGAATTGATACGCCAATTGCCCACCGGCTTTCAAACGATTTTTAATCTTCACGCCGTGGAAGGATTTTCTCATGTTGAAATTGCGTCTATGCTCGGCATTAGTGATGGCACATCAAGATCGCAATATGCCCGGGCAAGAGCTTTATTGATTGATTGGATTGACAAGTTTTCATTAAAAGAACAACCGGAAAAATATGGAAGAAAATAAATTTGAAAAACAGGTTCAACAAAAGATGGATGAATTGCAGATTCAGCCGTCGGAGGCTGTTTGGAAAAAAATTGAATTACAGATAGGGAAAAAGAAAGGCCGCAGATGGGGATTGATTGTTTTGTTTACTTGCATCTGTGCTCTCTTGGCGGGGAGTTATTGGTTGTGGAATGGGGAAAAGAAAATCTTTTTGGAAAATAGGAATTCTACAAAAAACACGTTGGAGAAAAATAGCAAGACGTCGCCAACAATAAAAGAAAATAAAATTGTTCAACAACAAATGAACGCAGTTTCCCCAACGACAATTAAAAAAAATAATGATGCTGCAAAAGATGAAGAAAAAGGAAATACAAAGCAACAAACACTTTTTAATAATTCAAGGGCAAAAGAATCATTAAATTCCGATGATAATAGCGCAACGACATTTCCAGGTAGTAAAAAAATGAACAATGAAATGCCAGGTAAAATTGTAATGGGATCATCGTCCGCGGAATCATCACAAGATCAAACTGAAATCGAAAATGTGGTACCGGGTTCGTTAATTAAAAAAGATGAAAAAGTAACAGTTGATACGCTCCCAAAAAAGGTTGTTTTGGATGAAATAACGAAACTACAAGACACATCTAAACCACATCAAACTAACAACGAAACCGTAAAAAATTCCGATAAAAATAAATGGAAGTTTGGGGCATTATTTGTTGCAGGAATTTCCGGTGCAGGAAAAGATTTTCTATCGCTCAACGCTGCTCCTGTTCTTTATGATCCTGGTGCCCTGAATTCGACAGGACAACCGAGACAAGCATTCTCATCGTCTGGAACAAAGGCTGGCTTTGGGTTTATAACCGGTGTATCAGCGGAAAAAAATATTTCAAGAAAGATAAAATTCGTGTCGGGAATAAATTTTAAATCCTTTAGTACTTCTTTAAAATTATATGATTCGGCGGGTACATATTATGCACGAACACCATCCAATAAATATGTAAACCATTTTAATTTCATCGAGGTCCCTTTGTCGCTAAAATTCCAGGTTGGGAACGGAAAACATTTGCCATTATCGTGGCAGGCGGGTATTACAATGTCTCAATTAATCAGCAGTAATGCGTTACAACTTAATTCATCAACCGGGTATTATTATAAGGACAATTCTTTATTCAATAAAACTCAAATCGGATTCAATACCGCCTTTTTATTCACTTTATTTTCAAAACAGAAAAATCCAATTTTGATTGGTCCTTACTTGTATTATGATGCAACTCAAATTGCCAACCAGGGACTATACAACAAAAAGCATTTGGTATTTACTGGTTTATTTACGCAAATAATTTTTGGAAAATAATTTCGGAATGCAACGGTTTTTGCTGGAACGTGGTCAACAATCAAAAATCTTTCGTCATGAAAAAATATTTATCCTTTATTTCTATACCATTTGTTGCTTTATTAGTAACAATTGTTTTTAGCGGTTGCGTGAAAGATACCTGCAAACACACTTTTTCGTATAGGATGTGGCTTCCCGTATATAAAACAACAGCCGAGGTGCGGGCTAACATTAAAAGCAACCAGGCCGAGGCAATTCAACAACCTGGTAAAATTGTTTTATTGGGAAACTATATTTTTTTAAATGAGGTTGATAAGGGCATCCACATTATTGATAATAGTAATCCTTGGGCACCCCAAAACATTGCCTTTATTAATATTCCGGGAAATGAAGATTTGGCTGTAAAGGGAAACACACTTTATGCAGATTTATATACCGATCTCGTTACGCTTGATATCTCTGATCCATTACATGTAGGTGTGAAGAAATATACCGAAGGCGTTTTTCCAGATAGAATTTACAGCAATGGATTTTATGCGGATTCTTCAAAGGTAATTGTTGACTGGATCAAAAAAGATACAACCGTTACGCAGGATTGTGGTGTTAGTGGAATATTCTATAATGTTCCCGGCGCTTTGTTTACTTCTTCTTCAGGACAGAGTGCTAAGAATAGTCCTTCCTCTGCCATAGGCCAGGGTGGCTCGATGGCGAGGTTTGCATTGGTAGGTAACTATCTTTATACTGTAGGATATTCAGATTTAAGTGTTTTCAATATTGCCAACAGCAATGATCCGTTATTTTCAAATAAAATTCAGATCGGCTGGAACGTGGAGACTATTTATCCCTTTAAGAATAAGTTATTCGTTGGCTCGAATAACGGTATGTATATATATGATATCAATGCTTCTCCCTCTAACCCTGCAAAGGCCGGCGAATTTACTCATGCACGCTCCTGCGATCCTGTTATTGCTGATGATAGCTACGCTTATGTGACTCTTCATTCTGGTACTACCTGTCTTGGTTATAACAATCAACTTGATGTGATAAAGTTGAATAATTTAACGGATGCTGAATTGGTAAAAACATATAATCTAACCGGCCCGCTTGGCTTAACGAAAGATGGCAGTCTCTTATTTATTTGTGATGGAACAGACGGCCTTAAAATTTATAACGCTACTAACGTGCTGAACTTGCAATTAATAAAGCAATTTCCGGGATTGGAAGCTTTCGACGCTATCGCATGGAATAAGATTGCTATTGTTGTAGCGAAAGACGGATTATATCAATATAGTTATTCCGATGCAAGTAATATTCATTTGGTGAGTAAACTGAATATAACGAACTAACCTGACCGCTTATGCGATATAAAACAACTATACTTTTTCTGCTGGCAGTAACATGGTGTTTGTGTGTGAAAGCCCAGGACAAAAAAATCGAATTTCATTCAATTAATTCTGCCGGATTATTGATTGGAGAGAATGGCACCGATTTGATGTTACAAACCATAAATGGAATAGCCTATAAAAGTTATTTTTCCGGGATTGGTTTTGGAGTCGATTACTATCAATTTAATTCGTACCCTTTATTTTTTGATCAACAGGTAGATTTTGGAAAAAAGAAAAGCGGTTTTATCTACGGTGATTTGGGATATAATTTCAACGCTAAAAACAAGCCTGGTAGGGACATTTATTATTATAACACTTACCATTTTACCGGCGGTGTTTTTACGGGGCTTGGAGTTGGCACTAAAATTAAATTTGATAAAAACAATTCTTTTCTTCTTAGCATTGGCTATAGCTACAAGGAGCTAAATCTTAAAATTAGAACCACCGGTCCTGCTGATGGCGTTGACTACAGTAGTTATAAATATGGGAATGGAAGAATTGTTTTAAAATTGGGAGTAGATTTTTAATTTTATTAATCAGAAGAAAGAAAATTTAAATTCCTTTTTATTCCCTGGTATTTTGCTCTATTTAGCGGCGAATCTTTAAAAATTATTTTGAAAGTCTCCTCCGTGATTTCTTCCCAGTCCTTCTTACTGAAGTTTAATATCTCACGCAAAGGAGTAAACGCAGTTTCAGTGGTTGGCGTTGAAAAACGGTTC
Organism: Ginsengibacter sp.; assembly: GCF_057362405.1. NCBI lineage: Bacteria > Pseudomonadati > Bacteroidota > Chitinophagia > Chitinophagales > Chitinophagaceae > Ginsengibacter > Ginsengibacter sp. The sequence continues at coordinate 27,950 of NZ_JBMQQG010000215.1, read as the reverse complement.
CATGGACATACATCCTGGCAGATGTCGCAACCGAAAAGGTTGTTTTCGAATTTTCCTTTCATATCACCAGGAATCAACAAGTCTTTTAATTCGATAGTAAAATAAGAGATGCACTTACTGCCATCGATAACTTTATCCGGCAGTATGGCATCTGTGGGGCAGCTATCAATACATTTCGTGCAGGTGCCACAATAATCTTTAATAAATGGATAATCCGGTTCCAGATCTAAATCGGTTATTAATGTAGCTATAAAAAAAAATGAACCATTTGTTTTTGTAATCAGGTTCCCGTTTTTCCCAACCCAGCCAAGCCCGCTTTTTTGTGCCCAGGTTCGCTCAAGAACAGGGGCACTGTCTGTAAATCCTCTCCCATGTACCTCACCGATAGTATCTTTTATCAGTTGTAAAAACGTTTTCAATTTTTCTCTAATTACTTCATGATAATCTTTTCCATAGGCATATTTCGAAACTTGTGGAGCTTCTCCATTTTGTTTTTGGGCCGGGTAATAATTAAGCAACAAGGTAATTACCGATTTGGCGCCCGGAACTAATTTTGTGGGATCAATTCTAAGATCAAAATAATTGTTCATGTAAGTCATGCCGCCCTGGAAGCCTTTGCTTAGCCAGTTTTCAAGCCTTCTGGCGTCATCATCTAATTTTTCCGCTTTGGCAATTCCGCAATAGTCAAAACCCAGGGATTTTGCCGCCGTTTTAATAAATATAGTATGCTGTTCTTTCACCGCCATAACAGGCAACAAATGTACTTCTCTTTTTTTCGGGCGTGTATTACGATAATTAATTTTCGTCTATCTGCTTATCCACAATCGATTTTAATTCTTTATAAATTTTCCCGCGTCCTTTGTTTTTCAGATTAAAAACAAAAAGAAAACCAGCATATTGTCTTTCATTGTCAACCCATGGAAAACTGCCAAATAAGCCGGGACTTGTAACTGCATTCGATCTGCCAATAGCATCATCCATTACCCATTCTCCAAGACCATATCCCCAGTTGCCCGCTTCGGCAGGAGAATAAGCAACTTTTGCATCTTTGACATAATTTTCTTGCATTTTTATTATAGACTCTTTCGATAGAATTTGTTTCCCTTTGTAATGTCCATTTTGCAATATCATCTGGAGAAAATGAATATAGTCTTCCGGCGTGCTATATGCTCCTCCGGCTGCCAGCGGAATGTTGGCGTTACCAAAGTCAGTATTTTTCATACCACATGGTATCGCAATCCTTTCTTGAAACAATGTTTTAAAATCTTTGCCACTTATCTTTTCTATAACGGCGGCGGCTATTTGTAAACCAATGCTACTGTAATGAAAAACTTTTCCTGGTTGTCCCTCCATTGGCTTCTCAGCAATTTCTTCCATTATTTCGTTCATCGACGAAGCCTGGTCAATTAAACCCCTGGATTCTTTAAGATTGCCACCATTTACTGCCGTGGTGTGCGAAAGGCATTCCCAAATTGTTATATTACCTTTTTTATGGGCCGTCATTACCGGTAAAAATTTTCCAATGGTATCGTTTAGGTGTAATTTGCCCTCATCCACAAAAGTCATTACCAAGGCGGCGCTTAACCATTTACTGCAACTTGCAATTGCTGCCCTGGTAGTAAAATCGTAATTATTCAAAAGTTGTTGAGGATCTTTGCCTTGTCTTTTTGCAATAAATTTTACAATCATTCTCTGTTTGGGTGAAAGATCATTTTCGGCCTTTTCATATATGATCTTTCCATCTTTTAAAATTACGAGGACCGCCCTTCCACCTAATTGGTTGATGTTATCTTTAAGCCAATTATCTACAGCGGTAAAATTATGTTGCTGGGCAAAAGTGAACTGAAATAATAACAGGAAAGAGCCAATAAGACTGCATTTGCGGCAGAACCATACAGGATTTTGAGACAATATATCTTTCATTTTTATTGGATTAATATTTGCGGCTCTGGTTTAAATTTAAATAAAGATTTGTATTATGAACCCAAACAATTTAACTATAAAGTCACAGGAGATTTTTCAGAAGGCGCAACAATTGGCCTTCAATGAAAAGAATCCAAATATTGAAACGGAGCATTTGCTAAAGGCATTGCTTACGGATGAAGATAGTCCGGTTGAATATCTACTTAAAAAAAATAACATCAATGTAAATTTTGTTGAAAGCAAAGTTGACGAGAGTTTGCATAAACTTCCTAAAATGAGCGATGGCGAACCTGCACAGGTCATAAGCAGGGATTTAAACAATGTGTTACTGCGTGCTTCCAATACATTAAAAACATTTAATGATGAGTTTGTGAGTGTTGAACACTTATTGTTGGCTATCGTTCAGGGTAACGACAACGCAGCGAAGATTTTAAAGGATGCAGGCCTTACCGAAAAGAGTTTAACAGCAGCAATTAAAGAATTGAAAAAAGGGTCAACGGTATCTTCTCAAACATCGGAAACACAATTTAATGCTTTGAACAAGTATGCTAAAAATTTGAATGAATTAGCGAGGAGTAACAAACTTGACCCTGTTATCGGCAGAGATGAAGAAATAAGAAGAACCTTACATATTCTATCGAGAAGAACAAAAAATAATCCCATATTGGTTGGTGAGCCTGGCGTTGGTAAAACGGCTATAGCAGAAGGTTTAGCTCATCGAATTGTCAATGGCGATGTTCCTGAAAATTTAAAATCTAAAATAATTTTTGCCCTGGATATGGGCCTGTTAATTGCGGGTGCAAAGTATAAAGGAGAATTTGAAGAAAGATTAAAATCAGTAATTAAAGAAGTAGGGGATAGCAACGGCGAGATCGTTTTATTTATTGATGAAATACATACGTTAGTTGGTGCAGGGGCTGGCGAAGGTGCTATGGATGCAGCTAATATTTTGAAGCCTGCTTTGGCTCGCGGAGAGTTAAGAGCAATAGGTGCAACTACATTAAATGAATATCAAAAATTCTTCGAAAAGGATAAGGCACTTGAAAGAAGATTTCAAAAAGTATTGGTTGATGAACCAAGTGTTGAGGATGCCATTTCAATATTGCGGGGAATAAAAGATAAGTATGAAACCCATCATCATGTGCGAATTAAAGATGAAGCTATCATCGCAGCAGTAGAGTTATCACATCGTTATATTACCGATCGTTTTTTACCAGATAAGGCGATTGACCTGATAGATGAAAGCGCTGCGAAATTGCGGCTTGAAATGAATTCAATGCCTGAAGATCTGGATAAATTGGAAAGAGCTATAAGGCAACTGGAGATAGAAAGAGAAGCAATTAAGCGAGAAAAAGATGCCGCTAAATTAAAAGAACTTAATACGGAAATTTCTAATCTCTCTGTGCAGCGTGATACGTTCAAAGCTAAATGGCAACAGGAAAAAGAAATTGTCGAAAAAGTTCAAAATGCCAAAGCAGAAATTGAAAGACTTAAAATGGCCGCTGAAAAAGCGGAACGTGAAGGCGATTATGGAAAAGTAGCGGAGATAAGGTATGGTAAATTACAGGACCAGGAAAAAGTGATAGCAGATTATACCGCTCAGCTTGATGAAATAAGCGAAAAGAGATTATTAAAAGAAGAGGTAGATGCTGAAGATATTGCAGAAAGTGTTGCAAAGGCTACGGGCATACCTGTAAGTAAAATGATGCAGAGTGAGAAAGATAAATTATTGAATCTCGAAGACGAATTGCACAAAAGAGTAATTGGGCAGGATGAAGCGATAGAAGCCGTCGCAGATGCCATACGCCGGAGCAGCGCGGGTTTACACGATCCGAAAAAGCCTTTGGGCTCTTTTATATTTCTTGGTACAACTGGTGTGGGTAAAACTGAATTGGCAAAGGCGTTGGCTGAATATCTTTTTGATGATGATAGTATGATGACGAGAATTGACATGAGTGAATACCAGGAAAAGCATTCCGTAAGTAGATTGGTTGGTGCGCCTCCGGGGTATGTTGGTTATGATGAGGGAGGACAGCTAACGGAAGCGGTTAGACGCAAACCTTATAGCGTGATATTACTGGATGAGATTGAAAAAGCTCATCCCGATGTATTTAATATTTTGTTGCAGGTATTAGATGATGGAAGACTGACAGATAATAAAGGAAGAGTGGTGAATTTTAAAAATACCATCATCATAATGACAAGCAATATGGGCAGCCATATTATACAAGCTAACTTTGATAATGTAACAGAAGAAAACAAAGAAAAGGTCGTCGAACAAACCCGGCGAGAAGTGCTGGAGTTATTGCGGCAAACCATCCGGCCCGAATTTTTAAACCGGATCGACGAAATAATAATGTTCCAGCCTTTATTGAAAGGTGAAATTAAAGACATCATAAGGATTCAATTGCATGATCTTAAAGACCAGCTTTTGAAGAATGGCGTTGTATTGGAATTTAGCGAATATGCACTGGACTATCTTGCAGAAAATGGATTCGATCCCCAGTTTGGAGCAAGGCCTTTAAAGCGCCTTATACAAAAGCAGATTATTAATCAATTGAGTAAAAAGTTACTGAGCGGAACTATTGACAAATCGCATCCTGTATTGGTGGATGTTTTTGACGGAACCGTGGTCTTTAGAAATGATGTGAATATGCATGAAAAAACTGTAGTATAATAAAGTGAGCCAAAAATAAAAGACCCCCTATTATATAGGGGTTTTTATTTTTTTGGATGGGTTGCCAGTACCAATGTTCAATTACCAGTTTGATTTTGTTTGTCCTGCTGCATCCGCAATTGTTTTCTTTCTTCTCTTAATTTTTCCATTTGTCCTGGTGTTAATATGCTAATCAATTTTTCTTTTTGTTCCCTGCGCAAATCCTTCAATTGGCTTTGTTTTTGTCCGTCATTGAGCGATGGATCAGTATTAATCGAATCTATTCGTTGCTTCATATAACGGCGAAATTCTCTAAGCTGGTTCATTTGTTGTTTGGTTAAATTAAGGCTGTTCATTGTTTCATGCTTCTCAGCGCTTTTGCTTGAATTAGACACAACATTTTGTGTTGAATCGGTTAGCCTCCGTATTTGGCCATTTGTCTTAACGGCAAATGAACCAGCAATAAAAATAATCGCCAATATTTTTTTCATGATTTTTTGTTCGCAAAATATAGACGATTCCTTTTTAAGCGGGTTTAAATAGTTATAAAAATTAAAAACCCTGTACAAGACAGGGTTTTAATCAAATAATCCGAAAATATTTTATCTTAAGAAGAGCATCTCGCGATATTTCGGTAGTTCCCAATATTCATCGTCTACCAGGAGTTCCAGTTTATCTACATGATACCTTATTTTATCAAAATGAATTTTCACCGTATCGCAATAAGCAATGGCTCTATCACGGGTATCTTCAATTTTATTGGCAGTTTTTCTTGCCCCTATCATTGCTTCCACACTTGAGCTGATATTGGAAATATGGTTGGATATATTAGTAGCGATGTGCTTTTGATTAGCATATGAGCTTTCATCCATCCCAACATTTTTTAAGCCCTGGATGTTCTGTATTAAAACATTTTGATATTTTATGGCAGCCGGAAGTATATAGGTGCTGGCTAAATCTCCTATAACTCTTGCCTCGATTTGAACTTTCTTCACATAATTCTCAAGCATAATTTCATGCCTTGCTTCGAGTTCGCTGTGTGTGTAAATATTATGATGTTCAAATAGCTTTTTAGCTTTGTCTGTCACAAAAGCATCCAAAGCAAGAGGTGTTGTCTTTACATTGGGCAAACCTCTTTTTTCAGCTTCTTTTTCCCACTCGTCACTGTAGTTGTTACCTTCAAACAAAACAGATTTGCTTTCGACAATATATTTCTGAATTATTTGCATAATCGCAACTTCTTTCTTTTCACCACTATCAATAAGCGCATCAACGTCTACTTTAAACTGGGCAAGTGTTTCTCCTAATATAGTATTTAAAACAGTCATTGGTTGTGCGCAGTTGGTGGCAGAACCTACTGCTCTAAATTCAAATTTATTACCCGTAAAAGCAAAAGGTGAGGTCCGGTTTCTATCGGTGTTATCCAATAATAGTTCCGGAATGCTTTTATGTATATCAAGTTTCAATATAGCTTCATCCTGTTCATCGAATTTGTCGCCGACTCTTTTTTCAATCTGGGTAAGTACATCAGTTAAGTATTTTCCGATGAATATGGAAATGATGGCAGGGGGTGCTTCATTAGCTCCCAACCTGTGGTCGTTACCTGCAGAAGCAATAGAAGCTCTTAAAAGATCTGCGTTGTCATGAACGGCTTTAATAGTGTTTACAAAAAATGTAAGGAACATTAAGTTCGTCTTTGGTGTTTTACCGGGCGACAAAAGATTTACACCGGTATTGGTCGCCATACTCCAGTTATTATGTTTACCACTTCCATTAATTCCGGCAAAAGGTTTCTCATGCAACAAAACCATCAGGTTATGTCTTTTTGCAACACGAGTCATAACATCCATCAACAATGTGTTATGATCCACTGCAAGATTCACTTCCTCAAAAATTGGGGCGCACTCAAACTGAGAAGGCGCCACCTCATTATGCCTTGTACGTAGTGGAATACCCAATTTATAAGCTTCTTCTTCGTAATCTCTCATAAATGCATAAACCCTTTCAGGGATAGATCCAAAATAATGATCTTCCAATTGCTGTCCTTTGGCAGGAGCGTGCCCAAAAACGGTACGGCCTGTCATTACAATATCAGGCCTGGCATTGGCAAGACCAGCATCTATTACAAAATATTCCTGTTCCCATCCAAGCGTGGGCGTTACAGCAGTTACATTCTTATCGAAGTACTGGCATACATCAATTGCCGCTTTATCAAGAGCTACAAGGGCTTTTAAAAGCGGAGTTTTAGCATCAAGTGATTCGCCGGTATAGGAAACAAAAATGGTAGGTATACATAATGTTTTGCCCTGACCTATTTCTATAATAAATGGAGGAGATGATGGATCCCATGCAGTGTAACCGCGTGCTTCAAAAGTTGTGCGTATTCCTCCACTTGGGAAAGAAGAAGCATCTGGCTCTTGCTGAATTAAAGCATCGCCATCAAATTCTTCAAGTGCAGTACCATCGCTTTTCAGGGTAAAAAAGGAGTCATGTTTTTCAGCGGTCGCGCCGGTTAGCGGTTGAAACCAGTGTGTAAAGTGAGTTACTCCTTTGGTCTCGGCCCAGGCTTTTAACCCGGAAGCAATCTGGTCACCCATATTGCGATCTATCCTATTTTGGCTTTTAATAGAAGATTTAAGGCTTTTATAAGCATCATCACTTAGAAATTCCCGTGCCTTTTGTAGCGTAAAAACATTCTCGCCGAAAATTCCCGTTATTTTTTTTGACTTGGGAGCATTTTCCACTCCCGAATTAGAAATTAATGTGTAAAGAGCATTTAGTCTTAAAGATTGCATTTTTTTAAATTTAGATAGCAAAAAAACGAGTTATACGTTAGATAAACAAAGATTTTTTTGCAAATGTGGTTAAATTTTCCACAACTGTGGATAAAAAACAAACATACCATTATGTTTTAATATGAAATATTTCTTTAAGTCTTTTCCAATCTGTGTAGCATACTAATGGAATGATCAGAAAGGGCAGGTATACACTTCTGTACCTGACTATAGCACCTACTATGGGAATTGTATATCCTATTACAAGAAACATAGTACAGGAAAAAAAGACTGAAAAGTAAATGAACGGCGTGACCGCTATATTTTTTTTTCGGAAGATAGTGAATAGCAAAAAAAGTATCTCATAAATTAATATTTCTAATCCCGAAGGAATATATAAAAAATTATTGTGTTCGGTTAGATAGGGTCTCATTAAACTATGATTAATTGCTTGTGGAATATTATTTAAAAAACTTCTGAAATTGGGATATAACGGATTGATATTTATTGCGGATGCACCATTCTTGGCTATCTCGATAAAATCCAACTGGCGACTCGAAACATGAGCAGGCAAATTATAAGCAGGAGGTAAATACGAGGTGCAAAAAAACAGAATGCTGCTAAAAAGATATATACCTAAGAATATCGCCAGTGAATATTTGGGCCTGTATTCGGTGAGGATCCATGCTATTATCGCGGGCACTAATGTTATCAACACAAAATTTCGCAAAAGGAGTACAAGCCCCAAATAAACCAGGCAAAGAAAAATATTTTTGAATGAATATTTCCTATTCTTCATCATAAAATATAAATAATAAATAGCCATGGAAAGGCATAAATAAATTAGGCCGTCGCGATGGATACTACTACTATAATAAATAGTTGACGGCAGTAAAAAAATACATCCAATTAAAACTAGTTTTCGGGACGGAAATTCTTTTATAAAAACACGATATAACCCGACATTACCAATAAAGATCAAAAAGTTGTAAAAAAGAGAGTTGATAAAAAAATTCGTTCGGCTGAAAATATTAAATAAAGAAAGCAATTTTACAATCAGGTTACTCCTTGTATCATTCCAGTACGAATTGGTGCTTTCTAAAAAATTACCGTATCCGATACTATGATTATTGTGAAAAATGTTCGTGAAATACTCCATTGGGTTTTGGAAGAGGAGATGATATTCGTCTATACCCTGCAATTGAAAAAACCTGCTATCGGAAACGGAATAATAAAACAGACTGATATATCCGTTTACCAATCCTGCAAAAACCCTTATTAAAAATAAAGCTATAAGAATACGGTTTTCTAGCTTGGATTCTTTAATAAATCGTATTCGTGTAATAAGCCAGCAAAAAAGAACAAGATAAAATGCAAATAGTAAATATGACAAGCAGAAAAATTTAATTGTGGGAAGTTAGTTAAAATAATTACACCAGTTTTCTCATATAAAGTTCAGGAGATTGTAAGTTTGCGGTTCTAAATAATTATGGAAATAACATTTGAAACTGCCGAAAAATTAGGCCTTACAAAAGATGAGTTCGACCACATTGTTCAAATTCTAGGGCGAATACCCAATTTTACAGAACTAAGCGCCTATTCAGTAATGTGGAGTGAACATTGCAGTTATAAGAATTCAATAAAGTGGCTAAAGACTCTACCCCGTGAAGGTTCTAAGCTGCTTGTAAAAGCAGGCGATGAAAATGCAGGCCTGATGGATATTGGCGATGGCTGGGGAGTGGTGTTTAAAATTGAAAGTCATAACCACCCGTCGGCAATTGAACCGTTCCAGGGTGCAGCAACGGGTGTGGGTGGCATACATAGAGATATCTTTACGATGGGTGCCCGCCCTATCGCCTCTCTAAACTCACTGAGATTTGGAAATCTTGACCACGAAAAAACGAGACACTTATTAAGCGGTATTGTTCACGGAATAGGACATTATGGTAATTGCTTCGGAGTTCCAACTGTTGGCGGCGAGGTATATTTTGAAGATTGTTATTATACCAATCCATTGGTTAATGCGATGAGCGCCGGAGTTGTTCGTTTAGGGCATACCGTTAGTGCTACAGCGGTTGGTGAAGGAAACCCGGTTTTTATTGCCGGAAGTGCGACCGGTAAAGATGGAATGGGTGGTGCCGCTTTTGCTTCCGCCGATATCACCGAAAATAGTATGGAAGATCTGCCGGCAGTACAGGTGGGAGATCCTTTCCAGGAAAAGAAATTGCTAGAAGCCTGTCTTGAAGTAATTGCGACGGGCGCTGTTGTGGGAATGCAGGATATGGGCGCGGCAGGTATCATTTGTTCTACAGCGGAAACGAGTGCAAAAGGTGGGGTAGGAATGAATATTCATCTTGAGAAAGTTCCTACCCGTCAAAAGAATATGAAAGCATGGGAATTACTGTTAAGTGAAAGCCAGGAGAGGATGTTATTAACTGTTGCAAAGGGAAGAGAAAAAGAAGTAATCGACATATTTGAAAAATGGGATTTGCCTTGCTCGCAAATTGGTGAAGTTACCTCGGGCGAAATGCTTCGTTTTTACATGAATGATTTGCTGGAGGCAGAAATCCCTGCCGTGAGCCTCGTGCTTGGCGGGGGAGCGCCTGTTTATGAAAGACCTTATAAAAAACCCGCCTATTTAGAAAAAAATAATGATTTTGACGTAAATAGTATTCCGATTCCTGGAGATCTGAAATTGATAGCGGAGAGACTCATTGCGCTCCCCAACATTTCCTCAAAAAAATGGATTTATAATCAATATGATAGCATGGTTGGGGCGGCTAATTTAAATACAAATGCTCCGTCTGACGCATCGGTTGTCGCTATCAAAGAAACTTCGAAAGCTTTAGCGCTTACCACAGATTGTAACAGCCGATATGTATTTGCCGACCCTTGCGTCGGTTGCATGATTGCAGTAAGTGAGGCCGCCAGGAATATCGTTTGTAGCGGCGGTTTACCATTGGGTGTTACCAATTGCCTCAACTATGGTAATCCTTACGATCCCGAAGTGTATTACCAGTTTGTTGAAAGTATTAAGGGAATGACGGCCGCTTGCAATAAGTTTAATACACCCGTAACTGGTGGTAATGTCAGCTTTTATAACCAGTCGCCGTCGGGTGCCGTTTATCCAACACCTACGATTGGTATGGTCGGCCTCCTGGAGGATTCCAAAAATAAGATGACGCTTGATTTCAAAAATGAAGGGGATATAATTTATTTATTGGGTCATGTAAAAAATGATATTAATTGTTCCGAATATCTGCATAAGATTTGCGTGGTAGAATTTTCTCCGCCACCTTATTTTAACCTGGAGGAAGAATTTCGTTTACACAATACAGTTAGCGATCTTATTTCCGCAAGATTGATTGAATCCGCTCATGATATAAGTGAAGGTGGATTATTTGTAACACTTGCCGAGAGCGGTTTTAACAGGCTTCTTGGCTTTGAAGTTGCCCAAAATAATGACGCTGTTCGTAAAGACGCCTATTGGTTCGGAGAATCCCAGGGTAGGGTAGTTGTTACAGTGAAACCTGACAAGGTCCTTGATTTTGAAAGCACTTTAAATATTCCTTTCGAAAAATTAGGAACCGTAACTTCTAGGGACATAAATGTTGACGGAAATGGTTGGGGGAATATTTACGAATGGCGTGAAAACTATGATAATGCTATCGGAAATTATTTTAAAAGCTATTTGCCGGAATAATGGATAAAGAATCAAATATAGTTGTAACTGGTGCTGCAGGTTTTATAGGCAGTTGCCTCGTTTCATTTCTGAATAACAAAGGCTACCATCATCTTATTTTGGTAGATGATTTTTCTCAAAAAGAAAAAGACGTCAATCTTGATGGAAAAAAGTTCTTAAAAAAAATTGAACGGGAATTATTTTTTGATTGGCTACAAAAAGAAAACCCAACAATAGAGTTTGTGTATCACATAGGTGCACGAACTGATACAACGGAGTTTGACTATTCCGTTCACGAACGTCTAAATGTCGATTACAGTAAAAAGATCTGGATATATTGCAGTGAAAACGATATCCCACTGGTATATGCATCCTCTGCAGCTACCTACGGTGCCGGCGAATTAGGTTATAAAGACGATGAATCAATTTTAGAACAACTGCAGCCGTTAAATCCTTACGGAGTTTCTAAAAATGAATTTGATAAATGGGCCCTTCGAAGGGTTCAGGATAAAATGTCAAAATCGCCGCCAGCCTGGGCTGGGCTCAAATTTTTTAATGTTTACGGCCCAAACGAATATCACAAAGCGAGAATGGCAAGTGTAATTTTTCATTCCTACAACCAAATTGTAAAAAATGGTTTTGTCAAGCTATTCAAATCACATCGACCTGATTTCGCGGATGGAGAACAATTAAGGGACTTTATTTATGTAAAAGATGTTCTTAAAATTTGCTTTTGGTTTCTGGAATGCTGGATGCAGAATCATGAATCATTTGTGTCGGGAATTTATAATGTTGGCACGGGCAAGGCAAGAAGTTTTAATGATTTGGTAAAAGCAACTTTTGCCGGGATGGATCTCCATCCCGAGATACAATACATTGATATGCCTGAAGATATAAGAAATACTTATCAGTATTATACGCAGGCAGAAATGCAAAAAATAAGAGAGGCGGGATATGTTGAAAAAATGTATTCCCTGGAAGAAGGAGTGGATGATTACGTTAGAAATTACCTTTCAAATAACGAATATTATTGATATATCCGGGTAGATATTGGAAAATGAGAGACTAGTTTTTCAGATGATCATATCTTTTCCACAAAAGACGCAACATATACGATCCAACTCAAAATTTTCTGTATGTTTGCATGACCTCACGGAGTTTTTTTATTCTCACTTTTCCGCCGGTCAGTTTTTAAGTCGTTCAAACAGCACATATTTTTTTAAGTTGTTTTGAATGGCATTTTATTTTTAAAACAAATGTCAATAAAATGGCCAAGTATATTTTTGTAACCGGCGGGGTTACTTCTTCATTAGGTAAAGGGATAATTGCTGCTTCCCTTGCAAAACTTTTGCAGGCAAGAGGCTTGAAAGTTACCATTCAAAAATTTGATCCTTATATTAATGTTGACCCAGGTACGCTGAATCCTTACGAACATGGGGAATGCTTTGTTACTGAAGATGGTGCCGAGACTGACTTAGACCTTGGCCATTATGAAAGATTTCTGAATATTTTTACCTCGCAGGCTAACAATGTAACAACGGGCCGCATCTATCAAACAGTTATAAACAAAGAAAGAGAAGGCGATTATCTTGGAAAAACAGTACAAGTTGTGCCGCATATAACGGACGAGATTAAACGCAGAATGTTGTTGCTTGGCGAGAAAAAAGAGTACGACATTATTATAACGGAAATTGGAGGTACTGTAGGTGATATAGAAAGTCTTCCGTTTATTGAGGCTGTTCGCCAACTACAATGGGAGATGCCTGAAGAAGATTGCATTATTGTACACCTTACATTAATTCCTTACCTGAAGGCTGCTAAAGAACTAAAAACCAAGCCGACTCAGCATAGTGTAAAATTGATGAGCGAGAACGGAATCCATCCTGATATATTGGTTTGCAGAACAGAACGTCCGCTTACGGATGAACTTAAAAGAAAAATTGCGCTTTTCTGTAATGTGAAGCAAAATGCAGTAATTGAAGCGGCCGATGCATCAACCATTTACGAAGTGCCAATTTATATGTTGCGTGAGAAACTAGACCTGATCGTTTTAAACAAATTAAATATTACCAATTATAACGAACCGGAACTGGCAAAATGGAAAGAATTTCTTGATAAACTCCGGCATCCATTTAATAAAGTAACTATTGGGCTCATCGGAAAATATATTGAGTTACAGGATGCTTACAAATCGATATTGGAATCGTTCATACACGCGGGGGCAATGAATGATTGCAAAGTCCAGATTGTAAATGTGCACAGTGAGTTCATTACTGATGAAAATGTTTGTGACAAATTGGGTAGTCTCGACGGTCTTCTTGTGGCTCCCGGCTTTGGGTTCCGAGGTGTTGAAGGCAAGGTAATTGCCGTGAAATATGCCCGTGAAAATAAACTTCCCTTTTTTGGAATATGCCTTGGTATGCAAATGGCGGCAATAGAATTTGCCAGAAATGTTTTAGGAATACGCGATGCTGATTCTACCGAAATGCAACCCGACACGCCTAATCCTGTAATTGATATGATGGAGGAACAGAAGAAGATTACGATAAAAGGAGGAACTATGAGGCTGGGTTCATACCCGTGTGTTTTAAAAGAAAATACACTGGCTTACAATATTTACAGAACATCAGATATAAACGAAAGACACCGCCATCGTTGGGAATTCAACAATGAATATCTCAGCCGATTTGAGGAGGCAGGTATGATCGCGAGTGGTATCAATCCTCAGACTGGTCTTGTTGAAATACTTGAATTAAACGGACATCCGTTTTTTATTGGAGTTCAATATCATCCTGAATTAAAAAGTACTGTGGAAAATCCTCAACCTGTATTTGTAAGTTTTATCAAAGCGGCAAAGGAATTCAAAGAACGCAATAAGATTGCTGATTCAATTCAAATGCAGGGAGAAATGAGCAATTGATGAATTCACGATCTGCATCTCTCCATTAATTAATTCAACATTTGCGGGATCTATTGCTATTGTTTTTTAAAGCTTGAATTGCATTCCAGGGAATCTAAAAAATTGATACCCCTCATAGCTTATTTTTTTGAGAGTTGATCTAATGCTTTTTATTTGTTTGCTAATATGATATTAACAGTTTGATTTCCTTTGTGGTTAAACCTTTGAAAGCTAAACAGCGTCTATAACGTATATTTGTGCCTTTTAAAAAGTCTTCTAATTCACGTATAATGGTTAAAAAATTACTTTCTTTAATATTTATATTATCTGGTTTTACTTCATTCTCGCAAAACAATTCTCTCGGTAAAAGTGATCCTGATGCAAAAAAAATACTGGATAATGTAAGTGCTAAATTTCAAACTTATAAATCCATTGAAGCGCATTTCACGCTTAAAATTGTAAATTCCGCCGGAAAGACTCTTGGCACCAAATCCGGGATTGTTAGCATGAAAAATTCGAAATATCGTATAAGTGTTTCTGATCAGGAGATATACAGCGATGGAATGAATATATGGACGTATGATAAATCTGCAAATGAGGTTCAAATAACAAAATTTGACGGGTCAACAAATACAATTACTCCTCAAAAAATGTTTACTAATTTTTATGATAAGGATTTCTTGAATAAATTAAATGGCGAATCCAAACAGGGAAATAAGACTGTTCAGGAAATTGAATTAACTCCGGTTGACAAAACAAAACCTTTCTTTAAAGTGCTTGTTGAAGTTGATAAAAAAACAAAATCTATCATCAGCACAAAAGTCTTTCAAAAAACCGGGGATAGATATACATATACTATTACCAGCATGAAAACAAATACTAATTTGCCTGATGAATTATTTGTGTTCAGCCCGGCAGATCATCCCAAGGTAGAAGTTATAGATCTTAGATAAAAGTTCTCTCGAAACTGCTCTGAAAAAAAGCGCCGCTTAACAGGGCGCTTTTTATTTTCCCCACCGGAAGGTGTCAATTTTTATTCCTGCCAGATCCAGCACGCGATCAACAACCGTAGAGGCGACTTCTTCGATGGTTTTTGGTTTGCTATAAAATGAGGGCGTGGCCGGGCATATAATACCGCCGGCAAGCGTAATTGTTTCCATATTGCGCAAATGGATAAGATTGTAAGGCGTATCTCTAACAACACATATGAGCTTACGTCTTTCCTTTAGCACCACATCCGCGGCTCTGGATATTAAATCGTTCGAAATACCTCCGGCAATTCTTCCGAGAGTTCCCATACTGCACGGAATAATTATCATAATGTCGTAATCGCCCGACCCGGAAGCAAAAGGAGCTGTAAAATCTGTCTTTAAATAATACTTCGCCGCGTAGGAATCATAGGTATTATTTTCTAATTCTGTTTGCCAAACCAATTTGGCATTATCTGTGATTACAATGGCAAGCGATGCCCACTGATCCCTGGCTGACTCCAGTTTATTTAGCAAAATTTTTGGATAAATTGAGCCACTGGCCCCGGTTATCGCAACGACTATTTTATGCATTGGTGAAAAAATTACACAGCGTGAGTAATATCAAAATTGTATTATCAAATATTTATAAAAATTTTTTTAATAAAAATCCAATAAAATGAGCTTAGCGTGCGTTTACTGTTTAATGGTAAAGAATAACAAATTTATTTTATTAGGTTTATTTGTTGTCTTGTGTTCTTTCAAAGTTACACCAACCACGCATGATAAATTAACCTGGATGAATATGCATGAATTAAAGCAGAAAATGAAATCTGATCCGAAACCTGCTTTAATTGATTTATACACCAATTGGTGTTATTGGTGTAAGGTAATGGATAAAAAAACATACAGCAACTCAAAAGTGATTGCATATATTAATAATCACTTTTATGCAGTAAAATTAGATGCGGAAACAAAAGACACCATAAATTGGAAAAATAATTCTTACAGCTATAACGATAATTATAAAATAAATGATTTTACTATGTATGTAACGTCGGGTCAGCCGGGATTTCCAACTACTGTAATATTAACGGATGATCATAGTGACCCTATTTCAATACAAGGGTTTATGGAGCCAAAAGAAATAGAGCCAATATTAAAATATTTTGGAGAAGGAGCGTACAAAACAGAAAGTTTTGAGGTTTTTAAGAATACTTTTAAAGCATCATGGTAAAATCCATGTAAAAATATTAAGAAGCAGCGAAAGCGGTTTCAAACTCGGTTTTTCATAGGATATTGGATTATAACAGGGGTGGATTTCCATCCGGCCCCTTTTTATTCTTTTCTAAGGAATACATCCAATGCAACGACTTGTGAAAAAATATCGACTTAATTTCTAAACTTAATGGTAAAGACCATATCAAAATATTAAGAAGCAGCGAAAGCGGTTTCAAACTCGGTTTTTCATAGGATATTGGATTATAACAGGGGTGGATTTTTATCCGGCCCCTTTTTTTGTTAATTAAATCTCAATAAAATTTCTGTATACAACCTTCAGAGAGAATTTGGAGACTATAATAATAGATTCTCAGTGTTAAGATTTAATGGTTAAGATTTTTGATAATCCCGGGCTTCTTTTTAGTTGCCCGGTTTTACATATCTCCCTTTTGTCCAAAACCCACTAAATCTGCCATATCTGGTATGTCATCGGCTTTATAGGCGCCTGCATCCAATTTCTTCTTAGTTTCTTCAAATGCATGAAGTGTAATTTCCGTGTCTTCATCCGTATGCGCTGCAGTTGGTATCAGGCGATAAATAATCTGGCCTTTTGGAATAACCGGAAAAACCACAACCGAACAAAAAATATTGTAGTTCTCCCTCATGTCCATTACCATATTGGTTGCCTCAGGAAGATCGCCTTTCATATAAACCGGCGTTACCGGGCTGTTTGTCGTTCCAATATCAAATCCTTTTTCTTTAAGTCCCTTCTGCAGTTGATTTACATTATGCCATAATTTTTTACGGAGTTCAGGCATGGTCTTCAACATGTCCATTCTTTTCAACATTCCTTCAACAACTACCAGAGGTAAACTTTTCGCGAATATCTGCGAACGCACATTGTATCGCAAATACGTCATTATACTTTTTGGTCCACTAATAAATGCGCCTATGCTTCCCATGCTCTTTACAAACGTGCTAAAGTATAAATCAACTCCTTTCTGGCAACCTTGTTCTTCGTCTGCACCTGCACCGTTAGGTCCCATAGAACCAAAACCATGAGCATCGTCAATAAGCAGCCGGAAATTATATTTTTCTTTTAATGCAACAATTTCTTTTATTTTCCCCTGGTTTCCGCTCATTCCAAAAACGCCTTCAGTAATTAATAGAATGCCGCCTCCATTTTTATCAGCCATCTTCACGGCTCTTTGTAACTGCTTCTCGCAATCTTCAATATCGTTATGTTTATATTTATAACTAAACCCAATGTGTAGACGCACTCCATCAACAATACACGCATGTGCTTCTCCGTCATACACAATCACATCGTGCCGGTTTACTAACGCATCAATACAACTCATGATACCCTGATATCCAAAATTCAGCAGCATCGCATCTTCGCGGCCAACAAAGTCAGCAATAATTTTTTCAAGTTCTTCATGCATCGTAGTATTTCCGCTCATCATGCGGGCTCCCATTGGGTTACCCATCCCCCAATGTGCAGCGGCTTCTGTATCTATCTTCCGGGTTACTGGATGATTTACCAATCCTAAATAATTATTGAGACTCCAAACAATTTTTTCTTTTCCCCGGAAAAACATCCTGCTTCCAAGTTCTCCTTCCAGTTTTGGAAACGCAAAATAGCCATGCGCTCTTTCAACATGCCTCCCAATTGGACCTCCATCTTTTATCATCTTTTCGAATACATCTACCATGTAAATATTATTATAATGTTATGAATGTTGGCAAAAATACGGCAATAACAATTAGAAAATTGGGCACAAAAATATTCGCAGGTGTGAGATGTAACATCAATTTGAAATGCCCGGCTAAAGCATAATTGCAACATATTAAAAAACGAGAAAAAGGCCGCTTCCTTTATTAATTGGATCCTTCTGCAAAGTATTTATGAAAATATGGAATGGTCTCTATGCCCTTATAAAAGTTTTCGATTCCATATTTTTCATTAGGCGAATGCAGGTTATCACTGTCAAGCCCAAACCCCATAAAAATAATTTTTATGCCGAGTTCTTTTTCAAGTATTGAACAAATGGGAATACTACCTCCACCGCGAACAGGTATGGGAGTTTTGCCGAATGTTTTTTCCACTGCTTTTGAGGCTGCTTTATAACCCCTGCTGGTTATTGGCGTCATATAAGGTTCCCCGCCATGATGTTCAAATGCCTTAACAGTCACAGATGGAGGTGCGATATTTGTAAAATAGTCTAATAATAACTTTGTCATTTTTACTGATGACTGATTTGGAACCAACCGTGCAGATATTTTTGCCGTCGCTTTTGAAGGCAAAACTGTTTTAGCCCCTTCACCCAAATAGCCACCCCAAATTCCATTTACCTCAAGTGTAGGACGAATTCCGGTTCGTTCATTTGTGGTGTATCCCTTTTCGCCCCACAGTTCGTTCACTCCTACTTCTTTTTTATATTCTTCTTCATCATAAGGAGCTTCATTCATTAGAGCCCTTTCTTCTGAAGTTGCTTCAAGCACATCATCGTAAAATCCGGGTATCGTAATATGATTATCTTCATCATGACATGATGCGATCATTTTGGAAAGTATGGTAATTGGATTAGCAACTGCTCCTCCGTAGGTGCCACTATGTAAATCTCTGTCAGCGCCCGTAATCTCCACTTCTATATAAGATAATCCACGTACACCAATGTCTAGTGACGGATTTTCCATACTTAACATTGAACTGTCACTTATTAAAATAACATCGGCTTTCAAAAGCTCCTTATTTCTTTCGACAAATGTTCCCAAATTGGGAGAACCAACTTCTTCTTCACCTTCAATAAGGAATTTAATATTGGTACTCAGGGTATTTGTCTTAACCATTGTTTCCAACGCTTTCACATGCATAAAAAACTGGCCCTTATCGTCTGCTGAACCCCGGGCATAAACTTTTCCATCTTTAATTACTGGCTCAAAAGGCCCACTGTGCCATAGCTCCAGCGGTTCAGCCGGTTGAACATCATAGTGCCCATATACAAGTATGGTCGGTTTATTTGAATCAATTATTTTTTCTCCATAAACAACAGGATGTCCATCGGTTGCCATTACTTCGGCTTTGTCAGCCCCGGAATCAAGTAAACTTTGCCTAACGGCCTGGGCGCATGCGAGCATATCGTTTTTGTGTTCGGTTTTTGCACTTACGGACGGTATACGCAATAATTCCATCATCTCATTTAGAAATCTTTCCTTATTTTTTTGCTGATAATCTTTCCAGGATTCCATGTAGTTTGTTTAGTTTTTTATTTGAATTAAGACGAATATATAACATTTGAAGAATACAATTAATCTATGTTGTATTGGGGAAAAAGCAGTAAAATAAAAATTAACAGAGGTATTTAAAATAATTGATTTTTTTTTGGATTACATAATTCTTAATATATACATTTGTGTTAGATTGCTTTTCAATTCATCAGCCTTTGTTTGGTTGCATCAATGTTATTTTATGGTGCTTCTTTGCAAAGGCTGAGTCAATTTCAGGATGTCTGCCCCGGAAATATTTGATTCTTTTCTAAATCTTCTTTTCTTTTTCAAATTACTTTTTTGCGGTAAAAGGATTTATTTTACTGTGCTTTATATTTTTAATAAGCCTGTAATAAAATTCTTTGTTGAATAATTGAGAGTCGTGCATGGCTTTATAGGTTAAGAAAAATCCAACCGGGGTAAGAACAATCACAGGAAGCCACATCCCAATTATGGGATCCAGAACATGATCTTTTGTAAATTTTTCTCCAAAAATATTAAGCAGGTAAAAAATCATAAAAAATATCAGGGCAACCACCAAAGGAAGACCCAGCCCACCTTTTCTAATGATAGAGCCTAACGGAGCTCCTATAAAAAATAACACCATACAGGCAATAGAAAGTGATAGTTTTTTATGCCATTCGATTTTGTGTTGTATTATGTCGTCAACCTGGCTGTCATATGTACTTGCGTTAACTTCCATTATTCCCCGAATGCTGGAAACAGTAGCCGCTGCCTGATCTCTTACGATTGTTTTTAAACTGTCTGGTATGAGATCATTAAAAGATTTCACTTTCTTATTTGGAATTTTTTCTTCTGCTTTTTCCATTTGTTTTTTCGTTCTTGCGCTATCATGATATCTTGTATAACGAATATATACTTTAAGATCTTTCTGGTTTTGCCTTATCAGCGAGTCTGGAATTTTCTTTAGTGAATCAATATCCTTATCAAGCAAACGTAATGTTTTCATGCGCATGTTATTCATGAAAAGACTGTCTGAAGTTTTTTGAATATTCAATTGGGTGAGATCAAATAATTTATTGTACTCCTTAAACCCCATTTGTACATATTCATTTTTTGGAGAATTATATTCCCCTTTTTCTGAGTAGCGATTTCCATTTTGCAGATGGAACTCTAGAAATTTCTTGTCTTTGCTCACCGTCATTTTCCCACTTTCCGATATGATGGTGTTATCCTGGATTCCATTCGATTGCTCATAAATTAAAACATTGTGCAGTGTACTTTTATCTTTTTCTTTTTTACCGACTTTAATAGCAAACCCGCGGAATCCGCTATAAAAAACGCCATCTTTTAAATCGAAAGCGGGGCTTTTTCTATAGATATCGTTATAAATGACAGCGAATTTTAAGTTAGCTACAGGGGCAATATAATTGGCAAACAAAAATGCAACTCCTGTTAGAATTATCGAGACAAAAAACAGGGGCCTCATAAATCGCAATAGAGATATGCCGGATGATTTTATGGCAACTAGCTCAAAATTTTCGCCCAGTTTTCCGAAGGTCATTATCGATGAAAGCAAAATAGCTATAGGCAGTGCAAGAGTAACCAGTGTTGCGCTCGCATAAATAAGAAATTTTGTAAGGGTAATAAAATCGAGACCTTTACCAACAAGATCATCAATATATTTCCACAATATTTGCATCATAAATACAAATAATGTTATGAAGAATGTGGCTATAAAAGGCCACATGAAAGCCTTAAGAATTAGTTTGTCAAGTTTTCTAAACATGCAGATAACCCGTGCGGGATGAAATATTGTTCGCTTTAATTGTAAATTTCGTTAATGAACACTCAAACAAAAATACATCTTTCAAAACTTGAAATGGAACTGGTCCAAAACCGGGAATGGATTTTAACGAAACACTCGATAATTGATAAAGTGTACCAGCTTTTTGCGGAAATGCTTACGATTTATAAAGAAGTAACATTTCGACAAACTTTCTCAATAATTGATTCTTATAAACATTTAGGAGGAAAAATTTCGAGAGGGGAAAATTATATGGGACTTCCTTATGTTATGTTGGATTATCCTGCTTCATTTAGCAAAGAACGCATTTTTGCGATACGAACATTTTTTTGGTGGGGCAATTTCTTTAGTATATCACTTCATGTTTCCGGAAAAAAAAATCCAGTTCAAAAAAATTTTTCAGAAATTTTTTTGTTTCTAAAGGAAAAAAATTTTCATGTTTGCGTTAATGAAAATGAATGGCAGCACAACTTTGATCGTTACAATTATGTTGCTGTTTCTAATTTAAGTGAGAATACTTTTGAAAAGATTTTAACGCGAAATTTTTTCAAAATTTCAAAAAGACTCGAATTAAACAACTGGAATGAAGCTCAGGAATTTCTGAAGTGCTCTTTTGAAGAAATAATGGAATTTTTGAAAATCAGTTTCCCAGCCGATGAAAAAGATCCTTCACCTGGGTTTCCCATAGTTGACTCTGGTCTTTAATTTCCTTTTTATCTGCAAAATCATTTATCACCAAAATAGTTTGATTGGTTACTTCTGATTTATCTATGCTAAATTCAAAGTATTCATCCTTGGGAGAATTGAGCCAATGAAAGCGTATGGATTTATTTTCTTCACTTTCTACAACTTCAGCTTCTTCGCTGGAACCATTCCAGGCAAAACTAAAACGTCCATCTTGATCTTCAACTTTATCAGCAAACCATTCCTGCAATCCTGTTGAGGTGGACAAAAATTCATATAATATTTGTGGTGAGCATCTAACAGGGTATTCCAACGTATATCTTACTTTCTTACTCATTTTTTAAATTAAATCTGGTCTGTATATGTGCAATAATAGAAAATAAATTAACTAACTAACCTAATTTATTATTTTTTTTATTAATTATTTTTTTAGATCGATTTAAGAGATTGAGTACTTGCTTATTATTATTCGTAAAAAATTAACATTTTATTTGGTCACATACTTAAAACTATCTAAATTACGTTACTCTCTAGATTTATTGAACTACCACACCAAACTAAGTTTTAAATTTAAAATAAGTCTTATGAGTATGCGTCAGCTTAAAATTTCAAAATCTATAACCAATCGCGAAAGCGAAAGTTTAGAGAAATATCTTCAGGAGATTGGGAAGGTAGATCTTATTTCACCAGAAGAAGAGGTAAAACTTGCTCTAAAAATAAAGCAAGGCGACCAACAGGCACTCGACAAGCTTACAAAAGCCAATTTGAGATTTGTCGTTTCCGTTGCAAAACAGTATCAGAATCAAGGCCTTACTCTACCGGATTTAATTAATGAAGGCAATCTCGGCCTCATCAAGGCTGCTCAGCGCTTTGATGAAACGAGGGGTTTCAAGTTTATTTCATATGGAGTGTGGTGGATACGGCAAAGTATCATGCAGGCTCTTGCCGAACAATCCAGGATAGTAAGGCTTCCCTTAAACAAAGTTGGATTAACTAACCGGATTGCCAGGGCTTATACCCATCTTGAGCAGGAATTTGAACGCACGCCTACAGTAGAAGAACTAGCATTTTTTCTTGACATAGAAACCGAAGAAGTTGCCGCCACATTAAATGTAGCTGCAAGGCACGTAAGTATGGATTCCCCGTTAAGCGACGGTGAGGAAAGCACTTTAATAGACGTATTGGTTAATGGAAATGCCGATAGTGCCGACAAGCAGATCATGTTTAACGATTCGCTAAAAAAAGAAATAGCAAGATCGCTAAGTATACTAACTGAAAGACAGAAAGAAGTAATTTGTTTATTTTATGGTATTGGTATGGAACAACCCTTTAGTCTTGAAGATATAGGATTGAGATTTTGTCTCACCCGCGAAAGGGTTAGACAGATAAAAGATAAAGCTCTAACCAAACTTCGTTCGGCTTCGAGATCTAATCTTTTAAAAGAATACATGGGAGTATAGATTGTGTAATAATATTTTTTGAGTGAACATTTCTAAAAGTGTTCACTTTTTTTGTGCCCGTTTTGCAGTGATTCCAATTTTTTCAAAGGGTAAATTACTTGCGCCCATTGCATTTTTAGGGGATATTATTTTTCAAATACCTTTACTGCCAATTATGAATAATTATTTCAAAATAGGCAAGTTGGCCGCTACGTTTGGGTTGGAAGGCCAATTGATTCTTGAGCACAACCTGGGAAAAAAAACTTCATTAAAAGGCCTTGAAAATATTTTTATTGAGGAAACATCCAATTCGTTTTTGCCATATTTTATTGAGTTAAGTAAAATAAAAAATGAAAAAGAAGTTTACATTAAGCTTGAGGGGATTGTTTCAAAAGAAGACGCAAGAAAATTTGTAAAGAAAGAAGTGTGGCTGCTGGAAAATGATTTCAAGAAATTTTCTGCGAGTGCGGCTCCTATCTCCCTCCTTGGGTTTATGGTTGTTAATAAAGCCAGCGAATTGGGAGAAGTAGTGGAGGTTATAGAACAGCCTCACCAGGTTCTATGTAAAATTATACTGAATGGCAAAGAAGCGTTACTTCCGGTACATGAAGATTCGCTGGAGAAGATTGATAAAA
Source organism: Ginsengibacter sp. (assembly GCF_057362405.1). Taxonomy (NCBI): domain Bacteria; kingdom Pseudomonadati; phylum Bacteroidota; class Chitinophagia; order Chitinophagales; family Chitinophagaceae; genus Ginsengibacter; species Ginsengibacter sp. The sequence continues at coordinate 4,031 of NZ_JBMQQG010000215.1, read as the reverse complement.
AAAGCAGGAAATTGTTTTTGAATTTGCCAGATGGGTTGCTGGATATTTATAGAGACGCCTGATAAATGAAAATGTAAATTTGGGTATAACGTTATGCAAGTGGCCTCTTCAAATCTTATCGCTCACTTCGATCTCGATTCTTTTTTTGTTAGTGTTGAATTTATAAGGGATCCATCGTTAAAAGGGAAGCCGGTTATCGTTGGGGGAAGCAGGGAACGGGGTATTGTTACCACATGCAGTTACGAAGCAAGAAAATTTGGCGTTCATTCCGCAATGCCGATGGCAACAGCCATGCGCTTGTGCCCCCAGGCTATTGTTGTAAAAGGAACTTATGCCGAATATGGTAAATATTCAAAGTGGGTAACTCAAATCATAGCGTCCAAAGCACCACTTTTTGAGAAGGCTTCAATTGACGAATTTTATATTGATCTAACTGGCATGGATAAGTTTTTTAATCCGCTGAAATGGACAATTGATTTGAGGGAATTGATTACAAATGAAACCGGCCTTCCAATTTCATTTGGCATTGCAAAAAATAAGATGATCGCCAAGATGGCAACCAACGAAGCAAAACCAAATGGATTTTTGCAGGTGCCATTGGGAAAAGAAAAGCAGTTTTTGGCATCCCTGGAACTTAACAAAATCCCTGGCGTGGGCGATCAAACCAACCAGGTTCTGCAATATCATGGTTTTAAATACATAAAAGATATTCATAACAGTACTCCGGAAAAACTGGAGAAAATCTTAGGTAAATGGGGAGTCGAACTGTGGCATAAAGTTCAGGGGAATCATCGATCTACTATCTCAGCTTATCATGAATCAAAATCAATTTCAACAGAAAATACTTTTGAAGAAAATATAACCGATGTAAATAGATTAATGGGTGAAATTGTAAGGATGGCGGAAAAAATTGCGTTTGAACTTAGAAAGGAAGAGAAAGTTGCAGGATGTGTCACTGTAAAACTTCGCTATCCCGATTTTGAAACCACTTCCAGGCAAACGAGTATTCCTTATACAAGTGCCGATGATGAAATTATTCCAGTAGCGAAGAACCTGTTTCATAAGTTATATAAAAAAGGGCAGCCGATAAGGCTGCTTGGTGTTCGATTGAGTGATCTGACTAACGATGCATTACAAACAAATCTTTTTCAGAATATAGAAAGAAAAAATATTTTATACAAAGCCATTGACGATGTAAAAAACAGGTTTGGAAGTAACAGTGTAAACAGGGCGTCGGGAAAATCAAATCGTGGCAAAAATAATATCGTGTAGGGTTTTCTTTTCCAATATTTTTAATGTTGCGTCTCTTGTAATAGTCATAACCTTGCGAATGCCACAATGCTTTTCATCGCAATCTTCGCATTTTTCATAGAAATTTAAGCTCACACACGGCAACAAGGCGATTGGCCCGTTGATAACGCGAATGACAGTAGCGAGGTTTATTTTTTTAGGAGAAACTTTTAAAAAATAGCCGCCTCCTTTTCCCTTTTTGCTTTCCAGCAGATCTACTTTTTTTAATTCATTTAAAATATTTTCCAGGAATTTTAATGGGATTTTTTTTGCCTTAGAAATATCGGAAATAAGAATTGGTCCCTGGCCATAATTTTCGGCCAGGTAAGAGAGAGCACGGAAGGCATATCTTGTTTTTTTAGACAGCATTTTTTAAAAATATAAATTGAATGTAAAGAGAGTTATTTTCTCGTTTATGCAAATTTATAAAATATCCCCTACTAAATTGGTAGGATATTAATATCTTCGCAAAATCTTTAAAATAAAATCTATTAATTATGAGTTTACAATTAGGCGATACAGCGCCAGACTTTACAGCAGAAACAACCGAGGGTAAAATAAATTTCTATGAATTTCTTGGCGATAGCTGGGGTGTCCTTTTTTCTCATCCGGCTGACTTTACTCCCGTATGTACAACAGAGTTAGGCAAAACTGCTGCTCTGAAAAAAGAGTTCGAAAAGCGTAATGTAAAAGTGCTTGCCGTGAGTGTTGATCCATTGGATAAGCATAATAGCTGGAAGAATGATATTAACGAAACGCAGCATGTATCTGTTGAGTTTCCCATAATTGCCGATGAGGATAAAACGGTAGCCAATCTCTACGGAATGTTGCACCCGAACGCTTCTGCGACAGCGACAGTTCGTTCACTTTTCATAATTGGTCCTGATAAAAAGATCAAATTGATGATTGTTTATCCGGCGTCCACTGGTAGAAATTTTGTTGAAGTATTGCGGGTAATTGATTCTTTGCAACTCACTGCCGATTATAGCGTAGCAACACCGGCAGACTGGAAGGAAGGAGAAGATGTAATTGTGGTTCCGGCCGTTAGTACCGAAGATGCTATCAAGAAATTTCCTAAGGGAGTAAAGGTTATTAAGCCGTATTTGCGGTACACTCCACAACCGAACTTAAATTAATATTTAAATCATTAGCCCCTGTTCTTTTTTAATTGCTGCAATAGAGCTTTTATATCTTTTGGAACAGGTGCTTCTAAAGTATGCGGGTTATTATTGGCATCTTTAAAATTTAACCGATAAGAGTGCAAGGCCAGTCTGTTTAAGATTGGCCTTTCTTCTTCTTCCCTTTTACTCAGGTTGTATTTCTTTTTAAACGATGAAAGTAGTATCGGTTTCTCATCTCCGTACACCGCATCGCAGGCAATGGGATGGCCTGCGAATTTCATATGAACCCTTATCTGATGTGTTCTCCCGCTGTGAATGTTGAATTGAACAGCGGAATAAATTCCGTAATCTTCCAAAGTTGTGTATTCAGTTAACGATGCTTTTCCTTTTTTGTTTATTGTCATTTCTCCTTTGCGAAACGGATGTTCTGCAATGGGTTCATCTATTGTTCCCGTTCTAACCGGGAGGCTTCCACGTACAATGCCCAAGTAAATTTTTTCGATATTTCTTTTTTCGAATAATTGGGAAAGATATTTATGGCTCGTTTCATTTTTGGCAAATAATACAAGCCCGCTTGTATCGCGATCAAGCCTGTGAACAATAAAAATTTTACCGTATCTGTCCGTTAGTATTTTGTACAATGATAACTGCGTCTCATCGTGCCTGTCAGGTATCGTTAGCATACCCGCAGATTTATTTACGGCAATAAAATCTTCATTCTCAAATATTATTGAAACTCCCCTTAATTCCATCTATATCTTAATTAAATTCGGGTGAATCGGTGGATTCATTTTTTCTCGAAGCTGTGCGTATGGATTTTTGTTTGTTCATGTATTTCAACAAGCGAATTTCTTTTTCACTTAGGTAACGCCACTTCCCACGCTCTACATTTTTTTTGGTGAGGTTGGCATACATAACCCTGTCCAATCCTTTTACATCATAACCTAAATGTTCAAATATTCTGCGAACGATGCGGTTACGTCCACTGTGTAGTTCTATTCCAATAACGCTTTTATCTTTCGGGTCGGCATAGGCCAAAGCATCGGCAAAAATTTCTCCGTCTTCCAACTTTAGACCATTTAATATTTTTTCAAAATCACTTTTTGTCAACGGCTTATCTAATTTTGCTTCATATACTTTTTTTACGTTGAAACTTGGGTGGGTAAGCTCCTGCGTAAGTTGCCCGTCGTTAGTGAGTAGTAAAACACCTGAGGTGTTTCTGTCTAACCTGCCAACAGGATATATTCTTTGATCGGTAGCATTTTTAGTGAGTTGCAAAACAGTTTTTCTATTCTGAGGATCATCAGTAGTTGTGATGTAATCTTTCGGTTTATTCAATAAAATATAGACAAGATTTTTCGTAACAAATAATTTCTTGCCATTAAAAACAACGTCATCTTTCTCGGTTACTTTAAATGCAGGTTGCGTGACAACTTTTTTGTTAACTGACACTTTGCCCTCAATAATTAGCGCCACCGCATCGCGTCTTGAAGTTACGCCGCAGTGTGCTAAATATTTATTCAACGGCATTTCCGGTGTAGCTGAACTTTTTTTAGGAGCGGAAGGTGAAACCACCGTTTGCTCTTTTTTTGACTGCGGATATTTTTGTCGTTTATCTTT
>NZ_JBMQQG010000214.1:0-6912 GCF_057362405.1 Ginsengibacter sp. | reverse complement strand
GCCAGTTGAAGCCGAGCCCCTAAGCACTAGTTTATCTCCCAGGACTTTGTATCGGGTAGATCCCTTCCAAACGAAAGCATTTCCGAAGTCGCTATATTTTTCTCCGCGAATAGTACCATTTAGCAAGAAGTCTTTCGTTACGTCCCAACTTGCATCGAGATAAGCGCCGAAGTTGAACCTGCTGTTAGTAGTGGCATTATCCTGGCGAATGCCGGGAAATGAATTGGCGCCCGTTCCGGAATAAGACGAACTGTCCCCTGCAATAATCTTATAAGTTTCCTGCCGGATCTCTGATCCAAAGGCAATGGCAAAGGTATCTGTAATGGATTTATTAATGTCGTAGTTACCAATTATGTTGCTAAACCTGAAGCCGCCTGGTTTAAAAGAAATGGGGCTTCCCGCTCCAATACTAAAATTTAAAGTATTATCAACTGAATACAATTGTTGGTTACCGCCGAACGTAAGACTTATATCCTGCTTCCACCCGCTCTTTTCGCTTTTAAAACCAAAGGTTGCATTGTAATCGACCAGGTCTCCATTGAAAGTGGGCTGGTAACCGAGATATCCATTATAGAGCGGATCACCTGTCCCTGTATAATTGGGTTTGCTGTCGTCCTCGGTATGCAGTAAACCAAGATCCTGTTTCCAGTACGGTACACGAAAATTTGCATTGCTAAATACCTTTTTTGCCACTAACGCCGCGTTGCTATAAAACTGTCCATGTTCTCCGGCCGGCACAGAAAGATTGTATTCAAATTTTGCGGCAGTAATTTCCCCTGAACCATTTTTATTATTGCCAGTGGGATAAATTTTGAGATAATTGATAATAGCCGAATTAACAGGATCGGTATTAGCACCGCCATCTCCAAATGTCGCAATCTCGGTAGGTACGTCTATATTTCCCGAACGCACGGCACTATTTTGCTGGCTGAAATCAATTGTGTAGTTAATAAATCCACCATTAGCTAAGCTACTTCCGCCATTATAGGCCAGGCCATAGCTTCCTCCATCGCCTTTGCTGGTCACTCCTCCGTTAAAGGTTAATGTATTATACTCCACTTTATCTTTCAGGATGATATTCATAACCCCGGCAATAGCATCAGAGCCGTATTGGGCGGATGCTCCATCACGCAATATTTCAACACGCTTAATAGCATCCGTTGGTATTGCTGATAAATCGGCACCTGTTTCTCCTCTTCCGGGTGCGAACTGAACATAAAGCAACGCACTTAAATTTTTTCGTTTACCATTAATCAAAATCAACGTGCGGCTTGGTCCAAGGTTTCTTATTTCGTAAGGATCCAAAAGTGTTGTAGCATCATTAACGGGAGTATTAACCGTGTTGAAAGACGGAACTCTGTATTGCAATGCTTTATCAAAACTTACCTGGCCTGTTGATTTTAAATCATTCGACGAAAATATATCCACCGGCAATGCTGTTTCTGTAAGGGTTCTTTTGGCGCTTCTGCTACCAACGGAAACTTCTACAGATTCCAAGACTGTTTGTTGCTGAGTTAACTCAATGGTAAGTTGCGACTGTCCATTAACCGAGACTCTTTTTGAAGCATATCCAACTTGTGTAATATCTAATTTTGACTGCGGCCCTGCCTTTACGGTAAAGTTTCCATTCTCATCTGTAGTGGTACCTTCCGGACTACCCACGACTTTAATAGAAACTCCTGCGAGTGGTTGTTTACTGGAATTGTCAACAATTTTTCCTGAAATGGTTTGGGCGAAAGCAGTGTTTGTAAATACCATAGCAATAACTACAGCTAGTTTAAGCATTTTGGTAATCATATAATATTAATTTAAAGATGAATAAAAATGCGAATGCTTCTCAGGCATTCGCTATTCAATTTAATAAATTATTTTCATTAATAAATTTATATTATTTCTTTATTCTGACCTGCATCGCATAGTTATAAGTGTCAAGGGGGATAAATGAAATTTTACCGGGCTTAACAAAATGCAAGTAATTCAATAATTTTTCTTTGGTAAATCGCTGCGACCAAAATCTTTCTTTTGTGGCAGTAAAAGAGTCTGCTTCACCGGTAATTACAGTCATTCCGGCCTTTTTATAAAAAAATTCCTGCTTCTCCCTGGTGGCTTCATTATCGATGTAGCATGAGCCAATAACAATCTCACCGCCCGGTTCAAGAAGTTGATAGGCGGCAGAAAAGATTTTTTCAAACTTTTCATTTTTTGACAAATCCATGTATTTGCCTGAGTGCTGGTAGGTGTCGAAGGGAAAATTTTCAGGATAGAAATTTCCTGCAGTAAACCATGTTGTTATTATTAAATCATATTTTTTATTCCATTTAAACAGATCCGTAGCGTCGTACAAAAAAGCATTTACCTTATCTCCGATGCCAAGGCTTGCAACAACTTTTTTTGAAATATCGACGCAGGTTTGTGAGTTATCGGTTCCGTCGTATATTTTAATGATGTTCCATATTTCATAGATACCGCTTAAGTGTTTAGGAATTCTTGCATTACCAATACCAATATCTAAAATTGAAATTGGGCTTCCTTTCAAATAATATAGTTGTGTGATTATTTTTTTTAGTTCGATAAATTCGGCCCACTGAGCCTGCAGCAATGGCTCAGTTAAAAAATCAATGTCGAAAGATTTTTGAACCGTATTTTTGTTGTCATACATTTCCATAGTCGAAAATTCCGGGGAGAAAATATAATTGCCTTAATTTTTGTTTTTCACATTCAGGTCAACTCCGGCATAAAATTCAAGATCTCTGTTTTTTAATTGCTTTATCCAAAAAGCAATTTGACCGGTGTGGTAGGAATAGTGTTCAGAAACATGAACGAGGATGCCAATACCCGACAAATTAAATCCCTGTACCGAATATTTTTTTAAAAGTTTTTCTTCAGTCAGGCTCTCAATTACACGAACGGCTTCATCGACTGTGCTTTCCAATTTTGCAGACAGTTCATTTTTTGTGAAACCGTCTTTGGCTGAGAATTCTTTATCTCTCACTCTAATATCTTCGTTTTCACCGAGAGCTGAAATAACGTACTGCGTGATGTTTCCGCATAAATGCAAAATAATGTTCCCGACGCTATTAGAGTTTTCGTTTGAACGTAGCCAGGTTTCTGTGTCATCAATCTCGTTTAAACATTTTAAGATGCGCTTAGTATTTTCATTGACACGGTAAACAGATTGGTTAATAAATTCGTCTCTAAATAAAGTGCTCATAAAATTTATTGGTTTTTCCGCCAATCCAAAATTACAATTTCCCATTCATCACCATTGGGATCTTTATAGCTGTGGACTAATTCGAAACCAATTCTCAGATGAGCCCTTATGGAGCGTAGATTGGTTTTATGAATTTCGGTGATGGCAAAATCGTATTTGTTCCTGAAGTGATTTTTATAAGCGTCATAACAATCATCTAAAATGCCTTTTCCCCTGTAGCCGTAGGCTATGCATACCTGACCAACTACTATATAATTGAATGAGGAAATTTTTTTATCGTTGTAAACAACTTCATCAAACGCTTTAAACATCGGTATCAAAACAGGGATATCATTTTTGGCTTCCCGGGTCATAGCCAAAAGATAACCAATCACTTTTTCACCATCCTTTGCGACGATACTTGCTTCGGTATCGTTCATTTTCTTAAGTGTTTCAATTCTATGAATCACCGTCACAAATCCTTGTGAGTTTTTCTGGTCCTCCGTGAGGTTTTGAGGCAAATTTAATTTTTGGAGTTCGATTATTTGCCGGATATCGTTATCAGTTTTAGCTGTCGTATAAACTATCATGCATTTCCTTTTTATTGAAAAGAAAATTAATTATTATTTGGGAATTTTATACTCGTCACTTATAGTATCATATACTCTCATCAGCTCATTTGATTTGCCGTTTTTATCAAAAATGGATTCCCAGGTAGTTAAAGGTTCCCAAATAAAGGTTCCTTCCAGTTTATCACCCGGAAGGGTAAACGCAATTTTATTTACTTCATGTTTAAGTTGAGAATATTCCGCCACGATGACTGGCTTACCGTATTTTTCTTTAAGCGTTGTTAAATTACTTTGAAGATCCTGCAGGGTACCGTGCCACTTGGGATAATAGGATTCCCCGATAACATCGAACGTTACTCCCCGGTTAATCATATTATCAAGAAAAAATTCTGACTCCGCATTTTGGCCACCGAGTGCGATATGCAGCATCACAATAATTTTAGGATCTGCATCCCTCACGGCAGCGATCGCAGCTTTCAAGAGTGCAGCCAAACCATCAGGATGTTGAATATTACCATCCGGCCATAATATCCCATGATTAATTTCATTACCGGTTTGGACCATATCAGGAGGTGTCCCCTGCGTATTTAATTCAGATAAAACCTTTTTGGTATAGTCATACACTTTGTTGGTTAGTTCAGTAAAGGATAAGCCTTTCCATGCAGCGGGTGTATATTGCTTACCGGGATCCGCCCACGTATCGCTATAGTGAAAGTCAAGAAGAAATCTCATTCCGGCAGCTTTAATACGTTTGGCCATTTCAAGTGTATGTTGCAAATCGCAAAAGCCCGTCTTCGGCGAATAGCCGCTATCGTTAGCAGGATCAACAAACAACCGTAACCGTATGTAGTTGAACCCATGGCTTTTTAAAATTTTAATTGCATCATTTTCCACACCATTATCAGAAAATTTTACGCCTCTCGCTTCCAGCTGAGGTAAGTAGGAAATATCGGCACCCAATATTTTGCCTTTTGGATTTAACGACGCAGTTCTTAAAAATTTATTTTCAGGATTATTTTTTCCGGCTAAAAGCAAACTTGTGGGCTGAACCATTACAATGTCGGTTGAGCCCTTCCATAAACCCTTAGAGGTCGCTTCAAATTTTATTGCGCCCGGCGAATTACCTGCCTGCACAATTACCTGGCATCTTCCATTAAACAATTTCCGCTGCCAGTTTCCATCCATGCATTTATCAGGCTCATGGCTGCTGGGATCACCATTACCCACACCAATTATTTTTGCATCCCCTGTTATTGAAAATTGAATAAGATTATCCGCATCAGGAACTTCTCTTCCCTGTTTATCTACAGCGCTTACATTTATTACCGTTGCATCTTTTCCATCAGCCAGCATAGTTGTCTTGTAGGGTGTGATCACAACTTCTGCGGGGGGACCAGTTGTTTCAATGCTTGCTGTTAGTTTCTTCCCCTTTTTAAAAGCTATCGCAGATAAAGTTCCGGGTTCATAATTTACTTCCCATTGAAGATGGCTGTTTCGCGGCATCTCTTTTTTACCTAAACTTTTTCCGTTTAAAAACAGTTCCACATCATCTGCATTACTGTAAACCCACACATCAATAGGCTGGCCCTCCTTTCCCTTCCAGTTCCAATGGGGAGCAATGTGCAACACATCTTTATCTGTCCACCACGACTGATAATAATAATAAATATTCTTAGGAAACCCACACATATCCATTATCCCAAAATGTGAATTAATGTTTGGCCATTCAAAAGGTGTTGGTTCTCCACGATAATCAAAGCCAGTCCAAACAAAACCACCCATCCACCACGGCCTTGCCGCGGCGAGTGACCACCATTGTTCTGCGGTATTTGCCCACCATGGAGCCGTAATATCTTCATCCGGCAGGTATGCGTTTACGGTATCTTTTTTATAAATTCCCCTGGTCGTAACCGTACTTCCCATCTCTGTTCCTATAATAGGTTGTTCAGGATGATCTTTATGATAAGGATCCACACCAAGAATACGGTAATTGAATCCTCTTACGGGAATAACTTCATTAACACCACGGTAAATATTGGCTACATCTGCGGCGTATGTGCTTGTACGTGAGGGATCCAGTTCTTTTTGTTTTGTCAGCAATGTTTGTGCAATTCGTTTACCGGTACTGTTAGTTTGAACATATCCTTCTTCATTGCCAATAGACCACATAAAAACAGAAGGGTGGCTGCGGTCACGCAATATCAAACGCTCAAAATGGTTAATATATTCGTCACCACTATTTAATAACCTTGTTTCATCAAGCACCAACATTCCTAAGCTATCACATGCATCCAACAACTCCGGCGTTGGCGGATTATGCGTTGTACGATAAGCATTCGCTCCCATTTGCTTTAATAAACTTACCCGGTAATATTGCAGGTAGTCAGGCAATGCGCTGCCCACGCCAGCATGGTCCTGGTGATCGCAAACTCCTTTAACCTTAATATATTTTCCATTTAGAAACAGTCCGTCTTTCGTTACGTTAATGCTTCTTATCCCAAATCTCTTTTTATCCGCATCAATAATTTTTCCATTCGATTTTATTAATGTGGTTACACGGTATAAATAAGCATCATCAACCGACCACAGTTTTGGATTTAATACTGAAATTTTTTGTTTGATAATTTTAGATTCATTTACGTTTAATGAAACCGGTTGTTCATTTGTTTGCCCAACAATTTTCCCTACCCGGTCAGTAATAACCGAGCTGATGGTAAAACTTGTAGAATTGAGAATTTGATTTTCAACAGGTGTTTCAAGGTTTAGAGAGGCCTTATTATTAACGACAGTTGTGTAAACAAAAGTTCCGCTATTTCCAATGTGTACGTTGTTATATTCGTTAAGCCATACATGGCGATAAATGCCGGCACCTTCATAGAACCATCCTTCATATTGAGTAGCATCAACCCTTACTACGATAATATTTTCCTTATCATAGTTAATAAAATCCGTGATGTCGTATGCAAAACCTATATACCCGCTTTTATTATTCCCAAGATAAATTCCATTAATCCAAACATTTGCATCGCGGAAGATTCCATCAAACTGAATTTGAAAACGCTGGCCAGAATCTTTTCTATCAACAAAAAAATGTTTTCGATACCAACCGATACTTGTTTCAGGAAAAAGGCCGCCAACGGGCTTATAGCCGTG
>NZ_JBMQQG010000213.1:0-6298 GCF_057362405.1 Ginsengibacter sp. | reverse complement strand
TTGATGGTTATTGGCAACGATTTTAGAATTAAAAGCGCCAATAAATCTTTCTACCGGGATTTTCACCTTACTGAAGAAGAAACGTTAGGAAACGTGTTATTCGATTTACAAAATAACGGGTGGAACATACCGGGTTTACGAAGCCACCTCGTAAAAATTCAGAGAGGAAATGAAAAATTTATTGAGTGGGAGGTTACTTATGCATTTCCGGCAGCAGGAACCCGCACCATATGCTTTAACGCCCAGCCTATACAAAAAGAGAACGGTGCCAACTGGATACTGCTTGCATTCGATGACATTACGGCAAGAAAAGAAGCGGAGCAAGCAGAACTAAACAACCTGAATCATGTTAAAAAAATACTGGAGAACATTCCGCAAATTACTTCCACTGCATCTGCTAACGGGAGTGTAAATTATTTTAACCAGTTTTTTCTTGATTATTCAGGAATGACGTTTGACGAGGCAATCGGGTGGGGCTGGGAACGGGCCATAAAACCTGAAATGCTGGGGCAGGTAAAAACAGCATGGAGCCATTCGTTAAAAACCGGGAAAGATTTTAATATGGAGTTATTATTTAAAAGGAAAAGCGATAACATGTATCGCTGGCACTTGAGCAAGGCAAGCGCTATTTTAAATGATGACGGCACTGTTGTTTCCTGGGTTGGCTCGGCGGGTGATATTCATGATCAAAAAACAAAAGACCAAATAAAAGATGAGTTTATAGGTATTGCCAGCCATGAACTGAAAACGCCCCTAACAACGGCTAAAGCTTACATCCAATTATTGGAAATAGGCCTGGCTCAAACGAATAACGAAGATTTATTATTCGCACAAAAGGCAGGCGCATCAATTAACCGGCTAAACGATCTTATTGGCGAATTAATGGATGTAAGCAAAATACAAAATGGGAAACTGGATCTCAACATAACTGCATTTAATTTTAATGAAATGGTGGTTAATATAGTTAACGAAATGCAGTATACTTCAACTACGCATAGCCTGTTATGTTCAGGAGAAATAAAAGAACCTGTATGGGGAGATAAAGAGAGATTAGGACAGGTAGTTATTAATTTATTGAGTAATGCGGTTAAATATTCTCCCCAATCAAAAGAGGTATTCATAAATTTGTCGATGGAAGCAGGTGAGGTGAAGGTTGCCATAAGGGATACCGGCATTGGGATTCGCAAACAAAGTCTCGATAAAATATTTGAGCGGTATTACCGGGAGGAGCAACGTGCCGTGCATTTCCAGGGGTTAGGTATCGGTTTATTTATTTCTCATGAAATCGTTCAACGCCATCATGGGAAAATATGGGCAGAAAGCGAGCCCGGCAAAGGCAGCACTTTTTATTTTACTATTCCCGTATCACAATGAAAAAACGTATTTTGATTTTCGATGATGACGCAGAAATACTTATGGTCTGCAAAATAATCCTTGAACAAAAAAATTACCTTGTTCAAACAAGATTATTTTGCGATGATATAATTAAAGATATTGAGGAAGTAGATCCCGATGTTATTTTAATGGATTTATGGATACCCACTATCGGCGGCGAAAATGCAGTTAATCTCATTAAATCTAATGCTACCTATATGCACATACCCGTCATCCTTTTTTCAGCCAATGCAGAAATTGAAATAATTGAAGAACGGGCAAAAGCAAATGGTGTACTAAAAAAGCCTTTCGATATTAATACCTTGCTGCTAACAATTGAAAAGACATTAGCGGCCATCAGCCAATAAATTTTACTCCAAGCTCTTACAGGAACGCAAGAATATCTTTATTCAGTTGTTCTTTTTCAGTATACCATAACCCATGCGCCGCACCAGGATAAATAATAAAGCTGGCGTCTTTTATAAGCTCAGCGCTTCTTTCCCCCGTAGCTTTTATCGGTACAATGTTATCTCCATCTCCGTGTATAACTAGTGTGGGTACATTTATTTTTATAACGTCCTCACGGAAATCGGTAGACGCAAATGCATTAACACACTCAAGCGTGGCTATTGGTGAAGCCTCCATTACACGGGTTAAATTGTTGGCTAAAAAGGCATCACTTACCGGTTGCTTTGCCGTTGCAACTCCAAAAAATACTTTTGCAAAATTTTCCATAAAGGCCGGGCGGTCATTTTTTATGCCTTTCGCAATGTCATCAAATATTGCCTGCGGTACACCATCGGGATTGTCATCTGTCTTTAGCATGTAAGGCAACACGCTGCTCACCAATATTACTTTTGCAATATGCGCATCGCCATAATGTTTAAAATATTTGGCCACTTCGCCACCGCCCATCGAAAAGCCAATAAGCGTTACATCCTCAAGATCCAATTCGTCAATCAATGTTTTCAGATCGCCGGCCATGGTACCGTAGTCGTAGCCTGAATAAGGTTTGTCAGACTTACCAAAACCCCGCCGGTCGTAGGTAATGCAGCGGAAACCTTTGTTGGTTAATTCCGTTACCTGGTATTCCCACATAGCGCCGCTCAACGGCCAGCCGTGAATAAAAACTAAAGGCTGGCCGTTGCCAAGGTCTTCATAATAAATGTTTACCGGCTCAGCATTTATTATTGTTGACTTAATAAATGGCATGCGTAAAAGATTAAAATGGTTAATAATATTTTAGTGCCATACTCCCAAAACTTTGCCAATAAATATGGCGGCAGCAATAATATAAAAACCCGCTTCCTTCAGTAAACTTGTAGAATTATTTTCTCCATTATGGAGAATAGAATAAAAAAACCTGCCATCCGCGCAGGTTTTTTTCAGCAATTAATTTTACCAGGTCATAGTTGTTGACAGAGGTTCAAACATTCCGGTTAAAGAGGGTTTTTCATGGGAATAATAGCGATTGTAAGCGGGAAAATTTAAAATTTAATTCGATAGATATCCGGTTTTAGTACCTTAAGCAAGTACCATCAAATTAAGATAACAAAGTTACGGCTACCATACGGAAATAGCAGTCAACTTTATTAATTTAACATATGGCAGCTTTTACATATCTTAACTTATAGAATTGACAAGAACACAGGCGATCACTTCGATATATTTTTTACATGGCAACAAAATATTCCTTCGTTACCAAATGGCAATTAAAAGCGCCGTTGGCCGATGTGTGGGATGCCATTTATAACTCTACAGAATGGCCGCAATGGTGGCAAGGAGTAAAGTCAGTTATTGAAATCGAAAAAAACGATCCGCGGGGAATAAATGGCGTTAGAAAATACACCTGGAAAAGCGTGTTGCCCTACACGCTCACTTTCAGCATGAGGCTTACCGAAAACGAACCGCTTCGCCGGTTGAAAGGTGTTGCCTTCGGCGAATTGGAAGGTGATGGCGAATGGTTGTTTAGCGGGCAGGATGGCATTGTACATGTGCAATACAACTGGAACGTGATTACAACCAAAAAATGGATGAACACCTTTTCATTTCTGTTGAAGCCCTTTTTTATTGTCAGCCACAATACCGTTATGCATTGGGGTGGGAAAGGGCTTGCAAAAAAATTAGGAACAACGCTATTAAAGGGATAAATAATATTTAGCCAGCTATTGCATGGCATTTATTCAACAAATCTTTGGTATCAAAAGTTATAGATAACTGCGTTCCTTTTTTCGCCTCAGAAGTTAGTTGCATAATTCCATTATACAGTTCCGCACGGCTTTTTATATTAGTAATGCCAACGCCGCTTTTCTTTGCTGCAGTATCAAAGCCAATACCATCATCACTTATTGAAATAAAGAGCTGGCCATTATTTTCTTTAAAATTTATCAGGATCTTTTCTGCCCGGGCATGTTTTAAAATATTATTAATTTGTTCCTGTACTATTCTGAAAATGTCTAGTTTGAACCTGTTGCTTAAGCAACTTTCATTGAAATCTTCTGTGTCGAATAAGATTTTTATTGGATGGACCAGCATTATATCGTCCGCAATATCTTTAACGGAATCTACTAGGCCTTGCTCATTTATTAAAGGCGTGATAAGTATTTTAGATAACTTCCTGATTTCTTCAATCGCCGTAAGCGTATATTCGGAAGAAGTTGCTAAATATGACTCCCGGTTGGCATCATCTCTTTGCGCCATTTCGATGTATAATTTGGTGGCTCCCAAAAGCTGGTTAACATTATCGTGAAGTTCGCGCCCTATTGCCGAGCGCTCATTCTCCTGCGCGGCAAATACTGCAATGGTTATTTCTTTTTGCTTTATTATTTTTTCCTCCTCAACCTGTTCTTCAAGTCGTCTTTGCCGCGTAATATCTGTTATTAAAGAAAAGGATTGCTTAACATTACCATTGCCATCAAATATGGGCTGTACCTGTATTTTTACTAATATCTTATTGCCTGCCTTGGTATAATTGATTATCTCATAAACAAATGGTTTGTCTTTTAGTAATTGCCGCTTCACGTCATCGGATATATCAATATCTGTTCCGGAGCCATGCAAAAAAGAATTTGGGTTTTTCCCTATGACCTCCGCCAATTCGTAGCCATATATCTTTGTAAACGCGTTGTTGATCCACGTAATCTTTTGATCTTTATCTCTTATTGCAACTCCGTTAATAGTTTCCCTGGCAACAAGCGATAGTTTTTTCAATTCTTCTTCCTTATTTTTTCTATCGGTAATATCATGAGAAGCGCCAATAAGCCTTATAGCTTTTCCATCTGCATCTCTCACAATATAACCACGGTCTTCAACGTAGCCCGTTGTATTGTCGTTCCTTACAATTCTAAATTCTGATTCATACAGCTGCCGGTCCGGGGAATTAATGGCTTCATGAAGCATAAGCTCTACTCTTTCACGATCGTTAGGATGAACCCTTGATGCCCAGGCGTCTTTCGTACCTATTTCATTGCCTTCCCCGGTTCTGAATATTTTTTTCCAGCCTTCGGGATTTCTATAGACTTCATCTGTAATTAGGTTCCAGTCCCACACCATATCGTGGGTTGCTTTGCTTATAAGGTCATATTTTTTATTGCTCTCTTCAAGCGCATCCAAAATATGCTTTCTTTCAATACTGTACAACACGGTTTTTTCTAATAAGCTGCCGCTATAATCATCTTTAATCAGAAAATCCTGGGCGCCTGCAGCAATTGCCTGCAGGGCGATTTGTGTATCAGCTAAACCGGAATAAATGATAACAGGCACCCTGGAATTTACTTTTATTAATTCTAAAAATGTATCCAGGCCACTGCTGTCGGATAAGAAAAGATCCAGGAATATTAATGCAAAATTTTGTTTACCTGAATAATGCATGCCTTCTTCAAGTGTTTCGGCCATTATAATTTCATCAATCAATAAATTAGTGCCTAGGAGGTTTTCGCGCAGCAGCAGCTGATCTCCGGCATTATCTTCAATTATTAATATTGATAAGAGGTTAGTTTTATGCATGTTAATTTTTTTGCGGATAGGTTACACAATGAATCCAGAATTTTTCGATAGAATGTATCGTCCCGATGAAATCGTTTAAATTTCCCGGCTTTACGATATAACAGTTTGCGCAATTGTTATAGGAATATTCAATGTCTTTTTGAAGGCTGGATGAAGTCAACATTACTACCGGAATTTTCTTCAGCTCATTATCGTTTTTTACAAAATGCAATACTTCCCTGCCATCTACTTTAGGCAGGTTAATATCAAGTATTATGAGGTCAGGTAATATTGCCGCCGCAGACTTTAAAGAAAGCAGTGCCGCTTCTCCATTATCTATTACAGATATGTTTAACCGGGCTGAGTGGCCTTTAAATGCTTCCAGCATAAGCACAACATCGCCTTCATTATCTTCTACCAATAGGATATTAATTTTCTTTTGCATAGTAGTTATTTTAGGAGGTTATCGGCTAAAGCGGCGCAAAGCATGTTAGTGCCATCAACAGGAGAGGTCTGTAATTTGGATATGGTAAAATAAAATTTACTCCCCTTACCTTTTGATGATTCAACCCATATTTTACCTCCGTGTAACTCAACAATTTTTTTGCAAATGGCCAGGCCGATGCCGGTTCCTGTATATTGTTTCTTGTTATGCAGCCGCTGAAAAATGATAAATA
Organism: Ginsengibacter sp.; assembly: GCF_057362405.1. NCBI lineage: Bacteria > Pseudomonadati > Bacteroidota > Chitinophagia > Chitinophagales > Chitinophagaceae > Ginsengibacter > Ginsengibacter sp. The sequence continues at coordinate 263 of NZ_JBMQQG010000213.1, read as the reverse complement.
TCTTATCATTGAATTTAGCGTCTATCCCTATCCCGTTATCCTGAACACAAACCTGCCATTCGCCCGGTGTTTCGCTGCAGGTAATTTCAATTTCGGGTATTAAACAATCCTGGTATTTTATAGCATTACTGATGAGATTTTGAAACAACTGCAAAAGCTGCGATTCGTTTCCGCAAACCTTTGGAAGAGGGGAAATATTTATTGTGGTCTGCGATTCCTCTATAACAGACTTTAATGCCGTGCATGTTCTTGTAACTACCTCC
>NZ_JBMQQG010000212.1:0-16531 GCF_057362405.1 Ginsengibacter sp. | reverse complement strand
TGGGGATTGAAGATGCTGATACTGATGAAGATGTAATTTGGTTAAGTAATAAAATTGTGAATCTGCGCATATTTGATGATGAAAATAAAGTACCTAATATTTCCGTGAAAGATATAAATGGTGAAATTTTAATAGTAAGCCAGTTCACTTTACAGGCTTCCACAAAAAAAGGAAACCGCCCATCTTACATAAAAGCAAGTAAAGCTGAAATAGCAATACCTATCTATGAAAAATTAATTAAGCAATTAGAAAATGATTTCGGTAAAAAAATTGAGACAGGCGTGTTTGGAGCTGATATGAAAGTTGCATTGGTGAATGATGGACCGGTAACGATAATTATGGACAGCAAGAAAAAAGAGTAACAGCCACAAAAACACGAAAGCGCGACGAATACCTGGAAGTTTTATTCTTTACTTTGTGCCTCAGCCTATTTCTGGCAATAAAAATAATTTATGGATATAACAATTAAAGAAGCTCAGGCAAAAGTTGACCAATGGGTAAAATCTGTTGGCGTAAAATATTTCGGGGAGTTAACCAATCTCGGAATTTTGATGGAAGAAGTTGGTGAACTCTCAAGATTAATGGTTAGGATTTATGGTGAACAATCTTTTAAAGAAACTGATAAAAATAAAAAACTAAGTGATGAAATGGCTGATGTGCTCTGGGTTTTAATTTGCCTTGCCAACCAAACTGGCGTTGACCTGACTGAAGCGCTGCGGAAAAACTTTCATAAGAAAACTTTAAGGGACATGGAAAGACATAAACAGAATAAAAAATTAAAGTAACCTGCTCTTTTAGGGAGATTTAAAGTGCATACCTATCTTTGCCAACTTATGGCAAATGAACAAAACAATTTTAGTGAGATAATAGCGCATTGCAAAGAGTATGGATACATTTTTCCATCGAGTGAAATTTATGATGGATTAAGCGCCGTTTATGATTATGGCCAAAACGGTGCCCAGTTAAAAAAGAACATCCGTGATTATTGGTGGAAAAGCATGACCCAACTTCATGAAAATATTGTGGGCATAGACGCAGCAATATTCATGCATCCGCTTACATGGAAAGCAAGTGGCCACGTTGATAATTTCAGCGATCCAATGATTGATAATAAAGACAGCAAGAAGCGTTATCGCGTTGATCATCTCATAGAATCCCATGCAGAAAAGCTGGCATTCGAAGGAAAGAAAGAAGAAGAATTTGCATTATTAAAAAGCATGGATGAGTTAGTGGCTAAAGATGATTTTGCAGGCTTAAAAAATTTGATCGAGGAAAACAAAATAAAATGTGAAGTTAGCGGAACCGCCAACTGGACTGATATTCGACAATTCAACCTGATGTTTTCGACAGAGTTCGGCTCTACCGTATCTGCCAATGAAGAAGACAATAAAGTGTACCTGCGCCCCGAAACTGCCCAAGGCATTTTTGTTAATTTTTTAAATGTGCAAAAAACCGGAAGAATGAAAATTCCTTTTGGCATTGCACAAACCGGCAAAGCATTCCGCAATGAAATTGTAGCAAGACAATTTATTTTTCGCATGCGTGAATTTGAACAAATGGAGATGCAGTTCTTTATTCGCCCCGGTACGCAGATACAATGGTATAACTATTGGAAAGAAGAGAGAAGAAAATGGCACGAAAGCCTCGGCATACCTGCAGAAAAACTTCGTTTTCATGATCATATTAAGTTGGCCCATTATGCCGATGCGGCACTCGATATTGAATTCGAATTCCCCTTTGGCTGGAAAGAACTGGAAGGCATACACAGCCGCACTGATTTTGATTTAAAAAATCACCAACTCTACAGCAAAAAGAAAATGCAATATTATGATAATGACCTGGATGAAAATGGCAAACCAATTGGTAACTACATTCCTTACGTTGTAGAAACGTCCGTTGGTTTAGATCGTTTATTCTTAACCGTTATAAGCAATTCTTACGCTAATGAGAAATGGACGAAGGAAGATGGAACAGAAGATAGTCGTGTTGTGTTGAGAATTCCGGCAAAAATTGCGCCCTATAAATTGGCGATACTACCGCTGTTAAAAAAAGATGGCTTGCCGGACATTGCCAAACAATTAATGAGCGAATGCAAACAAAGCTTCCATACTTTTTATGAAGAAAAAGATAGCATTGGCAAGCGTTACCGGAGAATGGATGCAATCGGAACCCCATTTTGTGTAACGATTGATCACCAGACAAAAGAAGATAACACAGTCACCATTCGATATAGGGATACTATGCTGCAGGAAAGAATTGCTTTAGCCGATGTAAGAAAAATAATCAATGAAAATATAGAAAGATAAAGTTGGTTTTACCCGGATTTAACTCCTGCTCCTGATAACCGAAAATAAGTTACTGATGAATATTCCGATTCCCATTCCGCATACCAACAAGGTAACTATATGAATAGGTCTTATGCATTGGGAACCCGTTAACCTGGCGAAGTTCAGGAAAGAGATAGCTACAATAAATAATGAAATGGCCATCGCCCGTAAGTGGGGAGTTTTGTTGCCCATAAGTGTGTTGTTTTGGTATTAAATTAATGCGTGTGTTTTGAAAATATTTTTGATTAACCATACAGTTCAAGATGAACTGATTTTTTATCATACCCTAGTGCTGCAATATTTTTGCGGGCATCGTCAATCATCGCTTTCCATCCACATAAATAAAAAGAAGCTGGTTTCAGGTTCTGAATGTCCTCACATGCTTCGTTATTTTTTTTACATATTTCTTCATACAAGCTATGAACATAACCGGTATAGCCTTCGCCGGCATCCCATCCTTCCCGGCTTAGCGTTGGCATGTAAGTAAAAGTTGTTAATCTTTTCTCCAGCGCTTTCATCTCTTCATGATATAAAAGATCCCTTTTGGTACGACATCCAAATATGAGGTACAAATTTTTATGGGAAATATTATGCAATTGGATATAATTAAGCATACTTCTGAAAGGTGCAATGCCTGTACCCGTGCATATAAAAAATAAATCTTTCTCAATATGCACAGGCAATGTAAAATGGCCCTGGGGGCCTCTTAATGTAACTTCGCTTCCAACCCTTACTTCATTAAACAAATAATTAGTGCCTGCGCCGCCCTCTAATAAAACAATTAATAATTCAAATACATTAGTTCCATCCGGCCAACTCGCTATGGAATAACTACGCCATCTCTTATTAACATGCTCGTGAATAGGAAGATCGAACGTTACAAATTGGCCCGGTTTAAAATCGAAAGACTCCAGTTCATCAACTTTAATAAAAAAACGTTTCGTGTTATAAGTTTCGTCCTCAATTCGTATAACCGTTCCCGTACGCCAGGGTTGCAGTGCCATAAACAGATAAATTTCGGGTAAAATACAAATGAAATTTCTAATTGAAAAATTTACATTTTATTATTCATTATAATGATGTTATATATTGCCTCTTAGTTGGGTAAAGATGAAAATACACTTACCTTCGTTGCGGTGATAAAAGCTGTTGAATGAACCTGGATGTGTTGATGAATTTGTACGAAAAAGATTCCCGCATTTTTACAATTGTGGATAAAATACTATTGTCCAAACCTCAGCACCTGCACCTTCCGGGACTTAGTGGCAGCGCCCCACAATTCATAGTCTCTTCGGTTTTCAATCATTCTCTTAGCTCGCAACTCAATCATCTTGTAATTCTGAGAGATGCAGAAGAAGCAGCCTATTTTCATAATACAATTGAAAATATTACAAAGGCGCTAGATGTTTTTTATTTCCCTTCATCATTTAAGAATAAGAAAAATTACAGCATTCTTAACAGCAGCCATGTGATGTTAAGAACTGAGGCATTGACTAAACTATCTGCTGGCGGAAATCGCAAAATTATTGTTACCTATCCTGAAGCTATTTTTGAAAAGGTGGTCTTATCAAAAACGCTTTCAGAAAATATCATTTCATTTAAACAAGGCGAAACAATAAATGTAGATGCATTGCTTGCACGATTCGTTGATTATGGTTTTGACCGCACCGATTTTGTATACGAACCCGGCCAATTTGCGGTTCGCGGAGGCATACTTGATATTTATTCGTATGGCAACGAAAAGCCTTACCGCATTGAGCTTTTCGGCAATGATATCGATAGTATTAGGATTTTTGATCCTGAAACGCAATTGAGTGAAAGGAAACTGCTACAGGTAAATATTATTCCCAACGTTGAAACTCAATTTGCAACCGGTGAAAAGGTTTCGCTTCTAAATTTTCTAAATGAAAATACAGTCACGTGGATGGAAGATTGGGAATTTATTAAAGAGATAATTGAAGAACAGATCGGCGATGTTCAATTATTTATTGATAGTTTAAAGAGCGACATAACAAAAAAGATAGAAGATACCGAAGATGAGCTAAATCAGAAAAAAGATATTTCGGTAAATGATTTTGTAAATGCTTCAGTGTTGGAAGAGCAAATAAAACAGAGACACGTTATTGAGATCGGTACTAAATCCTATTTCCTAAAAAATAATACACCTCAATATGCAGATGCGACAGCTGTAAATTTCAATACAGCACCGCAACCGGCATTCAACAGGAATTTTAATTTGCTAATTGACAATCTGAAAAATTATGAACTAAAAAAATACAGTATCTACATCTTCGCAGACAATCCGAAACAGTTAGAAAGATTACATACTATTTTCAGAGACCTTAATGCTGAAATTAATTTTACGCCCATTCCCACGTCTATACATGAAGGTTATATTGATAATGATTTGAAAATTATTTGCTATACGGATCACCAGATATTTCAACGTTATCATAAATACAGGGTAAGGCAGGCTTTTAGCAAAAACAAAGCGCTTACTTTGAAAACGTTGCGGGAACTCCAGCCCGGCGATTATGTAACACATATTGATCATGGTGTTGGCGTTTACAGTGGCTTACAGAAGATTGAAGCAAATGGAAGAGTGCAGGAAGCGGTAAGAATTGTTTATAAGGATAATGATCTTTTATATGTGAATATCTCATCTCTTCATAAAATAAGTAAATACAGCGGTAAAGAGGGGACGGTGCCAAAAATGAATAAACTGGGTAGTGATGTATGGAATAAGCTTAAAGACAAAACTAAGAAGCAGGTAAAAGATATCGCCACTGATCTTATTAAATTATATGCGCAAAGAAAAAGTTTAAAAGGCTTCTCTCATTCGCCCGATAATTATATGCAGACTGAACTGGAAGCATCATTTGTTTACGAAGACACGCCTGATCAAAATAAAGCAGTTACCGATGTAAAAAATGACATGGAAAAGCCTTCGCCGATGGACAGGCTCGTGTGCGGCGATGTAGGCTTTGGCAAGACAGAAGTAGCCATACGTGCTGCTTTCAAAACTTGCCTTGACGGGAAACAGGCCGCGGTATTGGTTCCTACAACAATTCTTGCCTACCAGCATTATAAAACTTTCAGTGAGCGTTTAAAAGATTTTCCCGTAACGGTAGACTATATCAACCGTTTTAAATCTTCAAAAGAAAAAAAAGAAACTTTACAGAAAGTACATGAAGGTAAAATCGATATCATAATCGGAACTCATGCTTTACTAGGAAAAGAAGTAAAGTTTAAAGATCTCGGTTTAATGGTAATTGATGAAGAACAAAAATTTGGCGTATCTGCAAAAGAGAAATTAAAACAAATAAGAACAACGGTTGATTCGCTAACACTAACGGCAACGCCTATACCAAGAACGCTCCAGTTTAGTTTAATGGGCGCAAGAGATTTGAGCATCATAAACACACCACCACCAAACCGCCAGCCTATTCAAACTGAAGTACATGTTTTTAATGAAGATTTTATTAGAGATGCCATCTATTATGAATCAGAGAGAGGCGGCCAGGTTTTCTTCATTCATAATCGTGTACATGGGCTAAGCGAGATGCGTGCCTTGCTGCAAGGATTGTGTCCCGACCTTAGTATTGCTTTTGCACATGGACAAATGGAAGGTGACAAACTTGAAGAAACCATTCTTGATTTTATGGACCGGAAATATGATGTGCTGGTATGTACCAACATTATTGAAAGTGGCGTTGATATCCCCAATGTAAATACGATAATTGTAAACAATGCGCACCAATTTGGATTAAGTGATTTGCACCAGTTAAGAGGCCGTGTTGGCAGAAGCAATAAAAAAGCATTTTGTTATTTATTGGCGCCGCCAATGAGCACCTTACCTGCGGATAGCCGTAAACGTTTGACTACACTTGAACAATACAGCGACCTGGGAAGTGGCTTCCAGATTGCGATGCGTGACCTTGATATACGTGGAGCCGGAAATTTACTCGGGGGCGAACAAAGTGGTTTTATTGCAGAGATCGGCTTTGAAATGTACCAGAAAATTTTGGATGAAGCGATTCGTGAATTGAAAAGAAAAGAATTTAAAGAATTGTTTAAAGAAGAAATACAAAAGCAGGATGATTATGTTTCTGATTGTACAATAGATACTGACCTGGAAATATTAATTCCCGATGAATATGTTGAAAGTATTACGGAAAGATTGAGTCTTTATTCAAGACTTGACAATTGTGAAAACGAAAAAGAACTTTCCGATTTTCATAAAGAAATGATCGACAGGTTTGGCGCTATTCCACCGCAGGTGGAAGATCTTTTTACAACAGTACGTTGCAGAAAACTGGCAGTTGATCTAGGTTTTGAAAAGATGATCTTAAAAGATAATACCTTAAAATGCTTCTTTGTGGCCAATGCGGATTCACCTTACTTCAATAGTGAAACTTTCACGAAGATTTTAAATTTTATTCAAACCCAAACCAATAAAGCAAGATTAAAACAGGTTGGCAGAAATGGAATTTTATTTGTAAAGGATATTCATAGTATGAAGGCTATGTATGATTTTTTGAAGAAGATGCATAAGGCCGCTACTCCGAAAGAAGTATTGCTGCAAAATTCATGAATTCGGCCGGGGTCAAGTCTTCATTTACTCCCATAAATAAAAATAGCGACATAGTATTACCATATCGCTCGAAATTTTTTATTGAAGTTTTACCAACCCTGTTTAGCAACGCCGTCTTTTACAGCCTGTAGCGCATTAGCTTCGCTTAGCATAGTTGTCATTTTGTTTCCCTTGCCATCGTCGCCCTGGGCCATATATCCACCTCTAGAAGTTTTTGTTATTACTGCATTCTGCATAGGAACGTTTTTCTCTTTGGTTTTCATGCAATAGGCTGTTATCATTTTTGACATTTTGATTGGGTTTATAGTTAATAAAGTTGGTTTATAGCCAATTGTCAGTTGACAGTAAGTGCCAAATTTAGTTATTTATGGGTATTTTATAGTATATATTTCCTCACAGGCGTTTTTTAGTTGTTGAAAGAGTTCTTAATTTTTTTAAGATTAAATTTCAAATTATACTTTAAATACATCTCATAGGAGTACTCGAGACCTGTTCCGCTTGAAATATGTTCGATAAAATCTTTATAGGGTATAATCCTGAAATCAAAATTTACATTTTTAAAAATTTCCTTATCATAAATAAAACTGGCTATTAAAAGTTCACGATGTTTTTCAACAAGTCCGGGATATTTTTCGGAAACAGATTGGAACAAAGCCATTCCCCTGGGCGCAATATATCCTTGGCCATTCCAATATCTCAAATCAATTCCCACGTTCTTAAAAGCAAATAAGAGGTGAGACAAAAAACCATTTCCTTCATTGAAAGCCTGGCGTTTATCACCCGAAATGTCTTTATAATTTACGTAGTAATTATCGAACACTATCTTCTGTAATAATTTATGATTTACTTTATATGTAAGCGACGCACCCACAGCACTATTAACGATAGACTGCAGTGGTACGTTGGACAGCGAATCATATTGACCCCCTTTATGAGTATATAAGAGTTGGAGAGGAATTGCCACATTAATTTTCTGATTATCTATAATATTAATCTTCGAGACATATCCAATATCAAATTGTTCTTTAAACGGATCCCCAGGGTGTATCGCTACTCTCCAGTTAATAAAAAAATCATGAGTATACGGCTTTGTATCCACTTTAAATTGAAATCCGTTTTCGAGCCGTTCGTTTATTATTAATTTGTAATCATAAATAGGTTCAATATATTGATGGTTATTGTTCCCTTCCAGCGTGCCCAAAATAAATGATGAATGTTTTGCTCTGTACTTTATAGAAAAAGTCGGATCTACGGTGGTATAATGTGGCCTGCCGAATTCCTTTTGAAGATATAAACCTCCTTTAATAATAAGCTTCGGTGAAATTTGATATTCTATCTCGGGAATAATTTGATATCCAAACAAAGTTCCGCTTAAAGGAATATTGCCAAACCATTCTGTATTATTTATATAATTTAAATTGTATAGATTAAACGATAATTGTTGGCTGTCGGCGGCTATAACGGGTATTTCGCTTTTGAATGTGGGATAGTCAATTTGTGCCGTAGCACTTATTGTTGTCATCAATAATAAGAACGATAATATTTTTCCGGTAAGAGATTTCATGAATTGAATTATATGTCAAATGGTTTGAGGATGCAATATTACGCCTATGCGTTTAAAAAAGAACTTACTATGTTTAATAAAGGAGGTTAGTAAGAAAGTTTACAATACAGTGAAATAAAAAAGCCTTGTCATGGTATTGAGAAGGCTTTATAAATACATTGTCAGCATTAAAATTTATACATCTAATCTTGCATATTTGGCATGCGTCTCAATAAATTCCCTGCGTGGCGGAACTTCATCTCCCATGAGCATACTAAACACACGGTCAGCTTCCACCGCACTATCAATAGTTACCAACTTTAACGTTCTTGTATCAGGATTCATTGTTGTTTCCCAAAGCTGTTCGGAGTTCATTTCACCAAGACCTTTATAGCGTTGTATATGAACAGCATCCTCTTTACCTTCGGCAACTTTTTGAATCCACGCCTTCCGGTCTTCATCGTTCCATGCATAAGATTGTTCTTTGCCCTTCTTCAATAAATACAACGGAGGCTGCGCTATATAAACATATCCCTGTTCAACCAATTCCTTCATATATCTAAAAACGAACGTCAATATAAGTGTTGCAATGTGGCTACCATCCACATCAGCATCCGTCATAATTATCAGTTTATGATAGCGAAGCTTTGTTATATCTAAAGCCTTGGGATCATCAACAGTGCCCACTTTTACACCAAGCGCCGTAAACATATTTCTTATTTCCTCATTGTCGTAAATACGATGTTCCATCGCTTTTTCAACATTCAAAATTTTGCCACGCAGCGGAAGTATTGCCTGGAAACTTCTATCCCGCCCCTGTTTGGCAGTTCCACCCGCAGAATCTCCTTCCACTAAAAATATTTCGCACCGGAAAGGATCCTTATCGCTGCAATCAGCAAGTTTGCCGGGCAATCCGCCCCCCGTTAGTACGCTTTTACGCTGAACCATTTCGCGGGCCTTTTTTGCAGCAGCTCTTGCTTGTGCTGCTAAAATAACTTTTTGAATAATTGTTTTGGCATCTCTTGGATTTTCTTCCAGGTAAGCAACCAACACACGACTTAGTGTTGAATCCACTATACCCATCACCTCGTTGTTACCCAACTTGGTTTTGGTTTGCCCTTCAAACTGGGGCTCGGGAACTTTTACTGAAATAACTGCGGTTAGCCCTTCCCGAAAGTCATCGCCTTCGATAACAACTTTTGCTTTTTCAAACATACCTTCCTTCTCTCCATAACTTTTAAACACACGGGTTATAGACCTTCGGAAGCCCGAAACATGCGTTCCGCCCTCAATGGTGTTAATGTTATTTACATAACTAAAGAGATGCTCCTGGTAACCTGTATTGTAAATCATGGCCACTTCCACTACAACATTATTAACTTCATCATGGCCGTCGCAATAAATTATGTTAGGAAGTAACGCCTGGCGGCTGCCATTTTTGTCAATTAATTCAACAAACTCAACAATTCCTCCTTCACTGTAAAAAGTTTTGGAATACGTTTTTCCGTCATCATCTTTTTCCCGCAGGTCATTTAATACGATACGGATTTTTTTATTTAAAAATGCGAGTTCTCTTAATCGACCTTCAAGTATTTCTCTATTGTAATCGGAAACTATAAAAATTGAAGTATCTGGCCAAAATTGAATTTCAGTTCCGGTTGTATTACTTTCTCCAATTTCACGAACTTTATATTGTGGAATTCCCTTTGCATATTCCTGCTCAAATATTTTCCCGTCACGGTTTACCGCTACATGAAATTTAGTACTTAAAGCATTTACGCAACTTACGCCCACACCGTGCAAACCGCCACTTACTTTATAAGTATTCTTATCAAATTTTCCTCCTGCATGAAGCACAGTCATCACAACCTCAAGAGCGCTTCTCTTTTCCTTCGTCATTATACCTGTTGGTATACCGCGGCCATCGTCTTTCACCGTTATGGAATTATCTTCGTTAATGGTAACGACAATGTTTTTACAGTAACCTGCCAAAGCCTCATCAATAGAGTTATCTACCACTTCGTATACCAGGTGATGAAGACCTTTATTACCAACGTCGCCAATATACATCGCAGGCCGTTTTCTTACTGCCTCAAGACCTTCCAGAACCTGGATACTATCTGCACCATAACCATCTAATTTGGGGGTAATTACTTCTGCTGTTTCTGCTGTCATAAAAAGGGATAAAATTCGCTGTTAAAGCTTTAAAATTATAATCGTGCAAAGGTACGAATAATGTGCCTAATATGCGAATAAAATAGCCAATAAAATAGCATTTTGGGGTTATTTTTAAGTAATGTGGATAACTAAAAAATACGGCCGAAAATTGCGACTGAAATTCTACAATTTAAGGTCAGGAAATGCATATCGATATCTTCGTTATCTTTGCAATCTTTTAAAATGGAACCAATTCAAAATATATTATCGGTAGCACTTAATCGTCCCTTGATGCATGAGGAAATGGAATTGGTGCATCGCAAGGTTCAAAAGATTCCCGGAACAGTTCAATATGTGATTAATCGTTACCGGAAATTGCCTCAGCATAATTTTGAAGATACTGGTGTACTGGTGTATCATTATAAATCAGAAGACACAAAACAAGGCAGCCTGGAACTAGTCTTTTGTGCTACAGGAAACCGTTATTGCAGGCAAAAAGATTCCGAATGCAATTTTTGCAAAAATGCGCAATCTGAGCGCTGCCAGGAAATAATTGACACCGTTGATGTTGCCAGTTTTCGATTTAATTCAGATCACCTTTCACAATTTGTAAAAAGTATAAAAACTAACTCATTTTCTGAAAGCATTTTAAATTTTAGTCACACTACATCATTTTCAAAATCTTTGCCTCTTTGCAGCAGAACAAAAAGTGTGCTTGATGCTTTATTGAATCATACCTATTCAGAAAGCATGGAGAATATTTTTATTAATGCGCAAACACAAATGCTATTGTTATATAGCATGGAATGTATGGCCGGTGATAGCGAAGAAACTTTTAGCTGTAAATTTTTGGCCAATGATGCAGACAGAGAGAAAATTGCATTGGCCCGTAAAATATTACTGGAGCATATTAGTGAGCCCTTGACTATAAAGGAACTCAGCCGCAAAGCTGCCATCAATGAATGTTATTTAAAGAAAGGCTTTAAAGAAATGTATGGTACCACCATATTCGATTTTTTTCAAAGTCAGCGCATGGAACACGCCAAATATCTTTTGTATGAAAAAGAGCTAAGTGTTACCGATGTTTCTGCATTACTGGGCTATTCTTCTATCTCCCATTTTTCTACCGCTTTTAAAAAACATACCGGCTTAAAACCTTGTGAATTGTTGTTTCACTAACGTCAGTTGGGTTTCTAATCTTTCCTGAATTTTTTATAAATTTTTATTGCGAGCAAAAGTAACAATGTTACTATGGCCAATACGCCAAGGCCCCAAGCCAAACTGAGTAATTCTTTTACTACGGCAAGCATAACTATGGCAATTAGAAAAAGCGTTGCAACTTCATTCCACATTCTTAATCTCTGCGATGTCCATTTAAAATTTTCTTCTTGTTGCTGGCTAAAGATTGATTGAAGGCTCAACTGATATATAAATAGACCCAAGACAAAAATTAGTTTCACGAGGAGCCACGTGGGTAAACTTCCGTATAAGATGCCAATCCAGGTTCCAAAAATTAATGTGAGAATTGCCGAAGGCCATGTAATGCCATACCAAAGCCTCTTCTGCATCAATCCAAATTGCTTGAGCAGAATAGACCTTTCAGGCTCAGATTTGTCGTTTGCTTCTGCACTATAAACAAAAAGTCGTACCATATAAAAAAGCCCCGCAAACCAGGTGACTATAAAAATTATATGGAGGGCTTTAATGTAGAAATAAGTCATTGTTGAGTTTTATTTGTCATCGGATGTTACATATTTAGCAACTGACTTCACCCACAAAGGATTTACATTGAGACAGGGAATCATAGTATACGATTCTCCGCCGGCCTTCATAAATTCTTCTTTGCCTCTTATGTTTATTTCTTCTAATGTTTCCAGGCAATCGCTGACAAAAGCCGGGCAAAGAATTAATAACTTTTTGATTCCTTCAGCTGGCAACTCCTGTAATCTTATGTCAGTAAAGGGTGTAAGCCATCCTTTTCCCAGTCGGGATTGAAATGAAATACTGAATTTATCTTTTGGTATGCCTAAAATTTCAGTTACTCTTTTTGTGGTTGTAAAAACCTGGTGGCGGTAACAATAAGCATGTGCTGTGGATGGCACGTCGCAACAATTTTCAGTTTGCAGGCAATGACAACCCGTTACATCACTTTTGCGTATATGCCTTTCCGGTATGCCATGGTAACTAAATAGTATCTGGTCGTATGGCTGGTTTAAAAAAGGTTTTATATTTTCAGCTAATGCATTTAAATAATCTGGCTCATCATAAAAAGGTTCTACAAAAGAAAGTCTAAAGGAATATTTTTTCTTCTTATGAATTTCTTTAGCATATTCTACTGCCGTTTCATAACTGGACATAGCATAGTGAGGATAGAGCGGTAGTGCTACAACTTCTTTTATCGACGGGTCTCTTTTTAATAAAGCATCAAAACCTTCTTCAGGTCCCGGATTCCCATAGCGCATGGCAATTTCTACAGGTTCATCAATTTCCTTTTCCAAAGCTGCTTTTAATTGTCTTGTTGTTTCAACTAAAGGAGAACCTTTGTCTGTCCAGATAGCCTTGTAAGCTTCGGCAGATTTCGGCGCACGGAAAGGAACAATAATTCCTTTAACTAATAGGGCCCTAAATATCCAGGATTTATCAATCACCCTTTCGTCCATCAAAAACTCGTCGAGATATTTTCGTAAATCTTTTACATCTGTAGAATCTGGAGAGCCCAAATTCATTAATAGAATTCCTCTTTTTACTGTCATTTTAAAAAAATATCCGCAAATGTAAGCCGGTTATCAGTAATTTAATCCCATTATAAATTTTGCGTTCCTCGCAACCACTTGCGATATATATTTCGATATATATTAATTGAGAGTTTTAATTTAGTACTAATAATATTTCAATCCATACTCAATTGAGCAACGTCATGTAGAAATCTGATAACGGTCATTTAAAAAAAAATTAGTTTTGATTTCCTTTGACACTTCATTAGAAAACAAAAACGGTCATTCGGCACCTCAGGAGTTTAATAAACGCATTATGACATTCATGTGACATTGCCGGATTTTTATAAAAATAAATTTGCAGACTTCATGATTATAGAGGAACCAGTACATCAATTTCTAGACAATTTCTGCGTAGCAGGTATTAATTATCGTAAAAGTGATATAAGCATTCGCGGTAAATTTTCATTATTGCCAGAGCACTCCGTTTTATTATTGAAAGAAGCCGTTCAAAAAAGATTTCCTGGTTGCATGGTTCTTTCTACCTGCAACAGAACAGAAATTTACGGGATTTGTGACCATCCTAATCAATTAATTGAAATGCTTTGCATTCACACGCATGGCAACATGAAAGATTTTGTTGAACATGGATATCAGTACAAGGGGCTTACAACAGTGGAGCATTTGTTTAAGGTAGCTGCCGGACTGGATTCACAGATAATTGGTGACTACGAAATTCTTTCGCAATTAAAGTTGGCAGCAAAAGTGTCTAAGGATAATAATTGCCTTAACAGTTTTATGGAAAGGGTCATTAACTATTCGCTTCAATCTTCTAAAGAAATAAAAACTACTACCAATTTAAGCTCTGGAACCGTATCAGTTTCCTATGCTGCAATTGAAATTATTAAAGAAAGAGTCTCAGATATCAGCACTAAAAAAATCCTGCTGGTTGGAGCGGGTAAATTTGGAAACCATATTGGCAAGAATCTTAAGAACTACTTATCAAATTCGTCACTTTTCTTTACAAACCGTACCGATAAAAAAGCACTTGAATTAGCACAAGAATGTGGTGCAGCGTTCGTGCCTTATAAAAATTTAGCTCACGCATGCGATGATGCTGATATCATTATAGTTAGTTCAGCGGCAGAAACATACAATATTCTTCCTTCGTTTTTTACGAATAGTAAATCAAGATTGATATTGGATCTTTCAGTGCCACAAAATGTTGATCCTACTGTTAAAAATTTAGCAGGAATACATCTTTTAAATGTAGATGAAATATCAGCCATACTTGACAAAACAATCTCTCTGCGCCAGGCCGAAATTCCCAAGGCAATGGAAGTTATTAAACGAACCATGTTGGATCTATGTAACTGGTATCGCAAACAGGGTATTAACCCCGCATTGCGCATAGTAAAATCGCAGCTCTACCAATTAAGCGAAATACATCTTACCAACGAAGCTTTTGAAGCCAAAATACATAAAGCCGTATCTTCGCTCGCGATACAATTGCACCAGCAAAACAATAAGGGTTGCCAGTGTATTACTGCTTTAAGCAGTTACCTTCACATGAATTGAAAAAGATTATTAAGATAGGAACACGTGAAAGCCAATTGGCTGTATGGCAAGCTACACTTGTGCAAAACCTGCTATCAAAAAATCAGGTTATTTCCGAATTGGTTTATATAAAAAGCGAAGGCGATATTGATACAATCACTCCTTTGTATGAAATAGGTGTACAGGGCATTTTTACAAAATCTCTCGATGCGGCATTATTAAATAATCGCATTGATATAGCCGTCCATTCTTTAAAAGATGTGCCGACTAGACTGGCAGAGGGAATTCAATTGGCTGCAGTTTTAAAGCGGGCCTCTTGTAAAGATATTTTTGTTTATAAAAATGATCATTCTTTTTTAGGAGATAATAATGGAAGTGCTATAATTGCTACCAGCAGTACACGACGCAAAGCGCAATGGTTAAACAAGTATCCCAATCACGTTTTTGAGAATCTGCGTGGAAACGTAAACACACGGTTAAGAAAAATAAATGAGCATAATTGGAATGGCGCCATCTTTGCCGCTGCCGGGCTTGAGCGTATTAATCTTCGTCCTTCAAATTCCATTGACCTGGATTGGATGTTGCCGGCACCAGCACAAGGTGCCATTGGCATTGTCTGCAGAACAGCAGATCAGTCATCCTTTGAGATATCTAATGCGTTGAATGATGAAACAACCGCTTTATGTGCAAAAATTGAAAGAGATTTTTTAAGGGCTTTGATGGGCGGATGCTCGACACCAATAAGCGCTTTGGCTACAGTTGAAAATGGAACTGTAAATTTTAAAGGCAATGTTTGCAGTCCCGATGGAAAACAAAAAATCGAAGTGGAAAAAACTACGTCTACACAAGGTAGTGATGTACTGGGGGAAGCCGCAGGTGCAGAACTATTGAAAAATAAAGAAGCAGAAAAAATAATATACAGGTTAAGGAATGCTGAAAAATAAAATTCAAATATTAAGCACCGGACCTGTTGCTGAAGAGCTCATTAAAGACGCAGCTGAGAATGACATTATTATTGATGAAATTTCTTTCATAACAACAGAAGATATCGGCGATGTAGAAATTGAAATGAAAATAAGAAAATTATCCAGTCAAAAAATAACGGCGGTTTTCACCAGTAGCAATTCTGTGAATGCAGTTGCTAAGTTTATTGAAGAGCGGATTTCATGGAAAGTATTTTGTGTTGGAAATACAACCAAAAGATTGGTGAAGAAATTTTTTGGAGAAGAGTCAATTGCGGGCTTTGCCGAAAATGCAGAAAGCTTATCAAAATTAATTCTTCGAAATTCATCAATACAAAATATTACTTTTTTTTGTGGCGATAAACGAAGGGATGATTTACCCGACAACCTCAATGGAGGTGGGATAAAGGTTAATGAGGTAGTAGTTTATAAAACGATTGAAACACCATCCGTTTTGGCGAAACAATATGATGGTATTTTATTCTTTAGCCCCAGTGCTGTGCAAAGTTTTTTTTCAAAAAATTCATTAAGCTACACAACAAAAATATTTGCAATCGGTGCCACAACTGCAAACGCAATAAAACCTTTTAGTCAACAGCCTGTTATCATTGCTGAAACCCCCGGAAAAAAAAAATTAGTACAACTTGCAATTAATCATTTCAGCAAAAGCAACATTA
>NZ_JBMQQG010000211.1:0-5525 GCF_057362405.1 Ginsengibacter sp. | reverse complement strand
TTCAATGCTAAATTAATTACGTTAAACGGAAAGCAGGAAACATCACTGGACTATAATATCAATACAAACCCGCTAATTAAATTCTCATTTTCAACTGCTATTGATGCGGCTTCAGTAAATAATAGTTTTTCTTTTGTAAACAGCGTCAGTGGCACTTCAGTTTCTTTCAACGCATCGTATTCCAACGGTGACAGTGTAGTTATTTTACAACCAGCTTCAGCTTTAAATTTTCTCAGTAAGTACGCGATAACGGCAGCGACTACCCTAAAATCAAAAGCAGGTGGTAGTTTATCAAGCGCAACCAGCCTGGCCTTTGTTACTCAAATTGATTCTACCGATAAATTTTCCCGTATTTCAGATAGTGCTTTATTGGATGTAGTGCAGCAGCAAACCTTTAAATATTTCTGGGATTTCGGCCACCCGGTTTCGGGAATGGCGAGGGAAAGAAATACCTCCGGTGATATTGTAACAACGGGCGGAACCGGCTTCGGAGTTATGAGCATTGTTGCCGACGTCAGCCGGAATTTTATTACCAGGACAGAAGGACTGCAGCGAATAAATACAATTGTGAGCTTCCTAACGAACAACTGTACACGTTATCATGGCGCTTTTTCCCATTGGATAAATGGATCAACCGGTGCCACGGTTCCTTTCAGCCAATATGATGATGGCGGAGACCTTGTTGAAACATCTTTATTAATGCAGGGCCTGTTATGTGCCCGCCAGTATTTTAACACAGCCGATGCTAATGAAGTTTCACTCCGTGCAAATATTAATGCATTATGGAATGGGATTGAGTGGAACTGGTTTAGGCAAAATGCGCAAAATGTATTGTACTGGCATTGGAGCCCGAATTATAATTTCCAGATTAACCAGCAAATAACGGGATGGGATGAAGCATTGATCGTTTATGTATTGGCCGCATCTTCCAATACTGATCCGATACCTCGAGTTGTTTATGATAACGGCTGGGCCCAAAATGGCGGCATAAAAAATGGCAAGACTTATTATGGCGTACAACTACCGCTGGGCCCAAATCTTGGCGGCCCGCTATTCTTTTCTCATTATTCTTTTTTGGGGATAAATCCGCATGACCTTACTGATGCATATGCCAATTATTTTACTCAAAACACCAACCATAGTTTAATTAATTTCAATTATTGCGTTGCGAATCCAAATGGATTTTATGGATATAGCACAACTAATTGGGGTCTTACCGCAAGTGACGATGATATCTCAGGTTACAGTGCACATGCACCCGACAATGACGATGGAGTTATTACACCTTCTGCAGCTATTTCATCCTTACCTTATACACCTGCGCAATCGATGAATGCGTTAAAATTTTTCTATTATACTTTGGGTGACAAGCTATGGAAGCAATATGGCTTTGTGGATGCTTTTAATCTGAAAGATCTTTGGTTCGCAGATTCCTTCCTGGCAATAGACCAGGGCCCGGAAATTGTAATGATCGAAAACTACAGAACTGGATTGTTATGGAATTTATTTATGAGTTGCCCCGAAATAAAGAGGGGAATGAAGCAATTGGGATTTCAAAGCCCGAAGTTATAAATAATTTATATCAGACCTTACAGGTTTTTAAAACCTGTGAGGCCTATTTTAAAACAGGCTTCCCTTGAATAAAAAATCGTATTAAAATTACGCCTAACCTTATCAGTTATATAATTATGGTTGAACATAATTCATTTACTTTGAACCAGCATACAATAAGTGAATCATCTTAAAACAAATCTAAATATTCCCCTGAATTTGTATGAGAAAACTTTTATTTTTCGCGGTTATATTGCTGGCTGCCTGTCATCCTTCTGAAAATAAAAATATTACACCGCCGGAAGCTTCAAAGAAGCAGGTCGTTAATTTGGCAGGAGGACTTGGAACTGTAACGGTGTCGTTGCCGGAGCGATATGATACTAGCTTCACCTGGATTCATTACTCCGATTGTGGCGCTCCTTGCGAAAAGAGAAAATACCGGTTTCAACCAAAAGTTCTGCCCGTTAATTTGGAAAATGGCTATTTCTATAAGACGTTAGTAGACTCGGTTGATCAATTTACCATCGTTCATAATCCATACATAGCTGCAGAAGACAGTGATAAAACAGATAACCGGGATTTTATTATTTCTTTTCACGACCATAAAAAATTTGATATCATACACGATCCCAGGTTGCGGATGATAAAATCGGATACAATCGAAAAAATCGGTGACCGCTATTTTTCCATTATTGTTATTGACATGTTTGATTCAGCCAAAAAGGTATATTCAAAGAAACTTCTGTCTACGACAACAATAAAAAGAGGCACCATTGATTTTAATTTTGAATTAGCAACCAGGCAAAAAGATTCTCTCACAAATAATTTTATTGACAATGCAAAATATTATTTGAGAACTATTCATATTAGTGACGGTAATAACAAGGATAATTAAAATGTAAAACTGAGGTATAATTAAGAAGTCAATCAACCATTAATTTTTCTTTAAGTCGGCCCAGAGCGAAACTAACCCCAGTGCAAAAAATAATGCTGCCTCAATCCAATTTTTATTGCGAAATGCTTCTATCAATGCGATTCCGAAAAATAGTATGAAGACGGCTATATTTGTGAATTTTATTGTTTTCATTCTTTCAAATTTTATAAAAGACTTTCAGTCTGCAATTGATTTAGATAAGTTATCACAGTTTTCTTCTCTTTATTAAGAATCCTAACCGTTTTGTTGTATAACTCCATTGATATTTCGGGCGTAGCGCCAATGCATAAGATACCCAGTTTCCCGTATTGCGACAAAGCGCCTATCATGTGAAACATTACTCCCTGCTGAGTACTGCCATTGTACAAAAGATCATTGGCTGTAGATATTTCTATGAGGTCGTGAGGTGTGAGGCCCCTGTAATGTTCGCTTTGCAGGTTATCTGAAAAAAAATAATACCGCTCTTGTCTTGTGGCAGTAAGATAAATTCCTTTTGCCGCATCATAATCACCATCAGTTAAATATTGCAACATCAGGTATGGATGAGTGGTGCCTCCTTTTCGTAAATTTATTTCGATAGCAAAATGCTTCCATTGATTATTTTCTTTTGTTGAAACAAAATCAATCGAAAATCTTCCCAACACGCCGTAGCTTTTTAGTCGTTCAGTTATTCGCTTTCCCAATTCTCCAATGGCTACCGCGTATTCTTTATTGGCGGGAAAATGCCCACCGAGGAATACCTGGCCGCTTTCACCCCCGAGAAATTGATCATGGGTTGATATAACATCCGTTTCGCCCAAAGGAGTCACTCGGCATTGCACCGAAGGAAAGGCTTTCTGCTCACCATCAATATACGCTTCCACAATGCCGCCCATCATCCGAAATTTGTCCATAAAGCTTGCATACACTAAATCATTTGCAACAATTTGCAACCGATGAGGAAGTATTTCCTTGATCCATAACTGCAGGTACTCGTTCCCGGGGGCGCCTTCAAAAGAAAAAACTGCGTTGCCTTCACCTGAGAATCCATCATTCAATTTTATAACGGCTTTTGCGAGTTCGGGGAATGTAGTTTTAAGGCTAAATAACCCATTAATAATATCTTCTTCAGTCTTGCAGTCTTCGAAACCGGGTGGTGTGTCAACATTGCATTCCTTAAATATTTTCCTACTGAAATTCTTTGTTCCCAGGTACAATAAATCCGGGTCGCATCCATAGATCGGCATTTTTAGTTTTACCGCGAGAGAACGCTCGGCTTTTGTTACATTGAAACATGCCATGTGCGATACATGGTCCGCAGGAATGCTTTTACGTATGCGTTCAATTAGCCTTGGCCGTTCGAGAATTTTTTCTGTGAGAGACCTTGGTGATGCATCAAAGCAACTCAGGGTTTTTAATCGCTGGCGTGCATGATAATTTGTTATACCCGGAAGCAAATGCAGGTAATAATCCATAATGATATTATGAACCGGCATACTGGTAACATATATCACATGCGTATTTGGCATCCTTAAAAGCATCAGCAAACACAGCAACCGTTCTTCATAATGAATAACGCCGTCGATTTTTGCAAGTATTTCCTGGTCCAATGTCAGGCTTGGAATTATGACAATTGTTTTCGCAGCCATCCTGTCTGGAAAGAAAGTTTCATACTGAAACGGAAACTGTTCCTGTAATTGTTTGAATTCAAATATTTCATTGGAATGGTCTGGCATTTTTGTATCCGGTCTGTTTAACGGTACATGAATTTATTAAAAATAATGGGAATATTGTCTTAGGAGTTGCTGTAAATGCGCTCTCCCGGAGTTATAACAGGCTTCGCGGTTATATCGCCATTAAACCAATATAGCCACGCATCTATCTTTTCGCCGTTATCTTTATGCACAGTTATTAATTCACGCCTGTATAAAGGTTTTTCCCCCTGCTCAACAATCAAGCCTTCATAGTCGTCCAATTGCCCGAACACATAAGAAAAATCATGTTCATCGTTCAATTTATACAATTCACCCTCGATAAAAGAATTGTCGTCTCCCGGAGTGGCAAAAATCTCGCCGTTCACATTTTTCATAACACCTTTGACTTTTGCGGGAGACACAAAGCTAAAAAACCGGGCTATATAGTCATGAGTATGCTGGTGAAAGCCCTTTCGAAGAGAACTGTAAACAAAAAGATGTTTGGACAATGCTGATTCCATGATCAAAAATTAAATAGGTTTCAATTAAAGATTTAAAGGAAATACTATTGCCGTGTAAATCTACGCAAATTCAAAAATTAATTCTATGATATAGCGCAACAAGGATGATGACTAAAGTCACAATGAAATTATTAAAAAACTGACACCAACGCTGTTATAGACAGTTTTCTCCGCAAAGAGAATATTGTAAATAAGTTATGATTGTCTCTTTGATCTTTTTTTATGTGTTTTTATTTATTATAGTCTGAAAGATCGTGGCCGGTTTTACTCATATTTAACCCGTCCGAAGGTATTTATAATCGACAATAAAATTGGCAACATACTTGATGTAGTTTGAAATAACTAGATGTACCAATTTTAAAATTTCTTTATGAAAAAGGTCCAGGTTGCAATATTTAGTTCCACGCTATATGCCTTGTTCTTCCAGGCAACACCTTATATAGGTGTTCCCGAAAGGCTAATCTTTGGTATGTTTCTACTTACACCCTTTATAGTATTGTATATGGTGTATGTGATATTGAAACATGGCAAACCATCTTCTTATACATTTGAAGAGCGATTTTATGATGACTATGATTATGTGAGAAGCGGAAAAGAACATTTGGACGCCGAATAATTTCTCTCATAAAGGAAACCTTTCGGGGCATGATGCAAAGGGCGTAAAAGTAAAATTGTAATAAATAATTGCAAGATTCAACAGAATATTCAAATAGTATTATAAATCCCGTGCTTAAATCTTTTTGCCAGTAACCCTGTAGCCAAAGCAGTATCGATATTTTCAACTAACACGCCTTCTATGCCATAAGGCTGGTGAGCAATACATTTGCCGTCGGGAGCAATTAATGA
>NZ_JBMQQG010000210.1:0-21708 GCF_057362405.1 Ginsengibacter sp. | reverse complement strand
TTATAAATTGATGCATATTTTCTTCCACCTGCGTGGCAAAAGATTTGTGCTGAAACTCCGGGCCGTTAATATCATCTGTTGGAATGGCATTTTTTAGGTCATGCGTTTCCGTTATATTGCTGATAAAAGTTAACTTTTTTTGATTTATCGCTGAGAGGCTGTCAAGATACAATGTGGCGATTTTTTGTTTCCTTTCTTCCGGAGTGAGTGTACTGTCAGCTCTGTCTTCAATCGCAACTGCATTTACAGCCAGAGTTTTGGAGGGCTCGTTAAAAAAATGTTTTAGCGTATTGGCGACGTACTGGTTGTTTTGCGGAGAGACCTTTGCTACAAAAATAACAAGGAAGAACAGGCAGATGAGAATGAGACTTTTTTGATCCTTATCGCTCTGAAAGATGAAAACAAATAATAGCGTCATGGAAAGTAGCAAATTGGTTATATTGCTACCCGTAAGCAAAAGAATTGTCATGCACATAAAAACCATCAGAGCTTTCTTGTGGCTTAAAAAATAGATGACACCAAATGCATTCAATACAGCATTTGTAGTAGAAGTGTCAAAGGAAATGCCCCGGATATAGTCACCGGTTCCAATAAAATACAATTGATACTGCCCCTGGTACAGATAAGGATTGATAGCTCCCGTTTTGACAATGATTACAAGTAACGTCCCTAATGAAATAATTGCATTTATGATAAAAAAAGCAGAAATGGTTTTTCGAATAACCCTTGGGTCATTAAGCTCAACGCATCTTTTTACCTGGTGAACAGCAAGAATGCCAAGCAGCCAGAAACCAATTCCTGTGATAACAACAATGCTATAGTTAAGACCTTTAGCTCCGGGCATTGTGAAGTAATCAAGAACACCAATGCCGATAATTAATAAATAGAAAAGGGGTAATCTCGAATTGCGAAAACGAAAGCCGAATTTAAAATCGGCCTGCAGAATATAGATCAATATGATCGCCGCGAGTTTTACGATCAGCTTCACGTTTAAAAATAGTAATAGGAAAACAAGGAGTTTCCAGTCAATGGCAGTAACTGTTTGCTTACTTTTTGCTACGTGTGTTTTAAGAATCAACCGATGAGTTTTTGAAACCTTTAGATCTGATATGATTAACCGTTTTGAAATTCTAAACGTAACATCATCGATTGAGGTTGCCAGCTAAAATCCAGTAACGTGTTTTATGTGAGACCAGTCTTGTAAAATAAATTGGCGGCTAATAATTAATAAAAAAAAGAAGAATGTGATTGAAACGAAAAGAGCGGCCACAGTGCCTGCAATAAATTGCGTAGCCAATATTCCGCTAACGAATGCGACCAGGGGACAAATTAAAATAGCATAATCATTTTTCCTGAAGATTTCAATGTTCGTCTTTATCCTGAACAAAAGATATTGAGTTGCCACAGCCATTAAATATCCCAGGGCAGCACCCTCCCCGCCAAACCGGGGAATTAAAATGATGTCAATGATGACATTCACTAAAAAAGTAAACATGAAGATGTAGAAAATCAATTTAAGTTTTCCCTTCGAAAAATTTACAGTCCATAAAAAGTTATTGGCGTATATAAAAGGCATGCAGGCCGACAAAATAAAAATCGTATTACTGTTAACGGCGCCATACTTATTATGTGTGATATGATCTATCACCGGCACCCAAAGAATATTTAGCACCAATGCAACAAGGGATGAAATGATCATTTCGAACCTGAATAAAATTGCCAGCACACTTTGTTTTGCAGAGAGGTCGACAGGAGAGGAGAGGTGGAATATTCTTGTAAATCGCGGAATTAAAATTGGTGCAATTACCAGTAATGGTAATGATGCCACTTCAAAAACCTTAAATGCAAAACTATATTCTGCAAGTGCAATGTTTGAAGCCAGGATACCGAGAAATATCCAATCGAAACGTGCAATAGCAGAAGTGAAAATAACCACGCCAGCCTGTGGAAGAGATTCCCTTAAAAGATTAAAATAGCTGGTTTTACTAACGGTCAGGGTTAATGGAATCTTTAATATTATTTTAACTAACACAATTGAAAGAATGAATTCAGCTATATCGCCGCTGATAAAAATGATAACTACCAAAGACAGTGAAAGATTACCCAAAAAAGCGAATACAATCAAAAGAACGCTTCGCACTATATTAGAACAAACGGACATGTAAAACAATAGCCTGAATTTTTCAAGTCCATTTGCCAGCTGTTTGAATGGGGAAGCAAAGAAAATCATCAGTTTCCCAATCCCCAGAAAAAGCAGTAACTGGTGATGAAATCCCGGTAAAGCAAAATGAACCAGCAATAATGCTAAATAAAAAACACAACCGGTGAGCATTACATGAAGGAAATAAACAGACAACATTATTTGCGGGCTGGTTCCTTCTGCTATTTTCTTTACAACCAGTTGGTCAATACCCAAAGATAGTATGCTGAATGCAGTGAGCAGGATTGCCAGTGACCAATTAATTTCGCCAAAATCATTTTTTGAAAAAAAAACGGACAAGACATAAAAAATTGCCAACCCGCAAACCTGGTTGATTATCATCTGCAGTGTATTAGCAGATAAATCTTTTATTAATTTCCCTCTCATAATTTATGAAAAAGGCTTTCCTGTAAGAAAGCCTTTAAATCTATTTTCAAAGGGATTTTAAGTTATTGAAATACGGGCAAACAAGTTTATAAATTTTCTTGCCTCTATTAAGACTTTTCGGAAATTATTTTCTAAAGGGTTTCACTGCCACGGTAAACAGAACACCTGCACTATTTAATTTTACTTTGCCTGCACCCACACCACTCAAAGGTATTTTCAGGTATGGCTCTACAAGTAGAGAAACCGATTTATTAAACACATACTTATATCCCCCGGAAAGATCTACTACCGAAAAGTAATGTTGATTTTTATTTGATATAGCGGGCCGCGCTACCGTTGTATCCCACGAAGGATATTTATAATAATATTTGTACTCTTCTCTTTTCATCAAATATGAAGAAAGTCCGCCAGAGGCAAACCATTCATGATGGTTGGCTTTCGCAAAATGATAACTCACGGTTAGGGGTATCTCATAAACTTTACAGTTAGCATTAATATGAAACAAGTAATTATAGTTTGCGTTCCACGTGGAGGAATGATATTGATTTTTATTGGCAGAGTAAATTTTAGTATCAATGTAAAATCCGGTCCGTAAAGTAAACCTGTTTGATAAATCATAGCTCAGGCCTGCCCCATAAGAAACAGATATTTTTCCTGCCTCGCTAACAGTTACACCACTTACGTCTGCTCCTGTGCTTATACTTATTCCGAAATTCTTTTTAAAGCTTTTGTCAATTTTCGTCTGCCTGGTAGCACCTTTTGATTCTTTCGGATTTGCCGCCTTCAAGGCCTGACTATTTTTCGAACTATCCTGATCGTTAGTTGCAGAAATCTTATTAACAACGTCACTGGTTGCAGGCTCTTGCGATACGTTACTATTCAATTTTCCTGTTGTAGCCGATGACTTGTCATCGCTAATCAAAGGGGTTGTTTCTGCAGTTTCATCTTCCACATTTGTATTGCTTGTTTCATCTTTGTTAATTCTAATTTTTCTATTACCACTTTTATTTTCCGGATAATTTTTCTGATTTGTGTTGATGGCGGCCACACCAGGAGTAATTAACTTTTGTTGTTGGGCGATAACATTTTTATTTACAGGAGAGACAATAGCATCATTACTATTATTACTATTGTCACTATTGTTGAGAGGATTGCTTGCCGGCGATTCTGTGTTTTTATTATTGGGTTTCATATTATTTCCCGGTGTGTTATTTGAAAGAAACGCAGATGAACCATTTTTTTCGCGGGGATAGAAAATAAAAAATAGTCCTCCACAAACGATAGCTGCAAAAAGAAGGTAGAAAAATATTCTTCTTCTATCCTTTTTTTGAGGAAGTTGTTCATCGAGCAAACGTTCCATCTTTTGCCACGCCTCATCATCATAAGCAGGGTGGTAACGGTCTGCAGCTTCGCTGATTCTTTTATTTATTTCATCATCCAACATTTTTCGCTCTTGTTATATTATTGTCTTTTTTTAAAATATTTTGTAATTGCTGCCTTGCTTTCGAAAGATTGGACTTTGAAGTACCTACTGCAATACCAAGTTGGCTTGAGATCTCTTCATGGCTGAAACCATCAACAATAAACATATTTAAAACAGTGCGATAAGCAGGTGAAAGTTCCCTGATAGCACGGATTATTTCATCATAGGAAATCATGTCAAAAGCATTTTCTTCCTCTGACGGAACGAAAATCAGCGCAGTATTCAGCTCTGCCGTAAAGCCATGTTTATGATATTTCCTGTTGTAGTCTATGGCGGTATAGATCATAATTTTTCTTAGCCAGCCTTTGAATGAATTTAATTCATCGGCGTAAGCCGGCTTATACCTGTGTATTTCCTTAAATATTTTCAGAAATGCATCATTAAAGATATCTATGGAATCCTCTTTGTTCCTTGTATAGCGGTCGCAAATTGACATACCATAGCTATAAAAAGAGTCATACATCTTTTTTTGACTCTCTCTATTATTCAGGGTACAACCCCTGATAAGTGTGTTTAGTTCGTTTGCAGTTATCAAGTATAATATTTCTGGTATAATAATCGGTACTCCCGCAAAAAAAGTTGCCTCCCTTAAATTAAATAATATTTTGGCAGCGCAAATTATTTTGAAAAAAAACTCTTTTAGATATTTTAGAGTGCCCTTTTAAATCATTCCACGAATTTATGGTATCATTGTTCTTACCTCGGTGCAGCTACTTCATCTTTTGTTGCCACTGGCCAGATGGCACCCACCGGCTGTGATGGAGGAAAGTTGATTCCTTTGGTTGCGCCCCTCACAAGACTGTCTGCTCCGTAATAGTATAACGGCCAGCCATTATAAGTGAGTTGATTCTTGCCATTGAACTGAATAGCAACAAACAATGATTTATCGAGGGTAGACGGAATCGTTATATTAGTTGTTTCGTAAATCGGGAACAGGCCATTGTTGCTAAAGTCCGGTTTTGTAAATTTATTAATGAGATTGCTGTCTTTTGCGAAAGTGTACAACGTATTGCCATTGCCATCGGTTAAGTAAATGGAGCGTCCATCTCCCGGGCTATAATTACTTAAGTAATTTACACCGTTGCTGCCAGTAAGCTGATTATTAGCAATCATTATAGAATAATTCATCTTAGCGACAAACCAGATACCGGCAATTCCTTCGCCGCTGGTTTGGCCTGCGGTTTCGGGTGTCCCGCCGGGAGTGTAATAATATAAAGGCCATCCTCTATAAGTCGTTTGTTTTCCGCCTGAGGTAGAGGTGATGGTTTTGAAATCTGACTCAGCCAGTCCGTCGCTATAAGTTGTGTTTGCACTGTCAGCCAAAAATGCTGACCAGATTGCTAAACAACCACCGGTACAGTTTGACGACCCGTTTGCATCGTTGGAAAAGAAATATAATGATCGGCCATCTTTGTCAACGATATGCGAACCGACCTGGCCATTCGAATCCAAATGTATATCGGTCCGGGGCGGCGTTACAACAGTGTTGTTTTTTTTACAGGAAACAACGATTAGGAGAATTGCGGCAATAAGTGCCAGAAGGCTATTCTTTTTCATAATTAGGGTTTAAGATTATTTTGTAAAATGCCTTTAAGCGATACATCTTACAAATATTTGATTTAAAATGAATGTTATCCACTGGTAAACGATGCTCTTTAAAAATTGGTTGCCTGAATTTGTTCAAACGTTGTGATCCTAAACTTTTGGGAAGTAAATAATTTCAATAAGCTGTAAGAATGTTACGTGTATAGAATTTTGATGATGATTTATCCATTAAAAATTATCCATCAAAAAATATTTATAGTATTGGGGGGGTGTGACCAGTTACTCTATTGCGGGGGTTTTTTTTCGTCTGCAATAAATTTATGAGTTACTTGATCTTTTCGTTAAAACAACAATTAGAATAAGACTTACAATAAGGCCGGCTAGTAGTATTATAGCAAAATGATTTTTTCCTTCGGTAACCGAATTAAAATCGCCGATAAGAACCAGCGTCGCCCAGTAGGCAGGTATCTTAAATCGTTTGTCAATGTTGTCATTGTTTAAATAATCGGATTTTGCCTTTTGCAGTGCTTCATCTTTCGCCAATCCACTCATTAAATATTCGTGCATCTTTTTTGTAATAAAGGCGGTAGCTACATCATCAGCTTTCCATAATGAAGTGACCACACTTTTGCTACCTGCATAAAAAAATGCCCTTGATAAACTCATCACGCCTTCCCCGTTGATCATTTGACCGTTACCGGTTTCGCAGGCGCTTAAAATTACCAATTGATTTTTTTCAAGATCGAGGTTATAAACTTCACGCTCATACAAATTATTTTTTAAAACCGAGTCCGTATACGGATAAAATGCAATGAATGATGAAAGAGGTTCTTCGTTATTAACAATTGCATGGGTTGCCAAATGTATTATGGGGTATTGCGATGCGGACTTCATAAAACTTTCCTTTGTGGCATATTTACTTAGCAAAGTTTTCCCTGGTAAATCCTTGACTTCGTCGCTTGATTCTTTAAGGATGGGATAATTTTTTATATCGTTGGTTTTTTTACTGAATGGAGCAAAGGATAATACATCATATTTTGCCCGGTCAGGTTTATATCGCCGCAAAAAGTTAATTGAGTAATTATAACTTGTTGCGAATTTATTTAATACAATTTCGTTGTTGACCGAATCAGTGAGCATTTCAAATGGTACATAGTTGATTTCATTATAAGGAATTATTACAAGATGTTTTGCCTGTCTTAAAAACTTAGCAACCGGCCGCACCAGGTAATTGTAGAGCTGCACAGACGTTTCGCGAACAGCTTCCCGGTCACCCTGTTCCTGTGCATTAAGTTCGTTTCTGAGTTTTAAAATTAATGCTGAAAGGTTTGCATCACGCACTTCGGAAGTGTAGCCAAAATTTTCTTTTGTTATGTAAAAGCACAATAACCTTTCTCTTGTATAATAATAAGAAATAACTGCCTCATCTTTTTGTATCACCTCATTTTGTATGGTCTTAATATCCACGCCGGGCGGATTGAATTTTAATTTATAATAAGCAGGATCAGCGTTTAGCTTAGTCTGCACGCTTGATAACTGTAATTCCTTATCGCGAATTTGAGAAAGTAATTGCCCGATAACACTACTGTCGGTGTTTTGAGAAAATGTGTTATTCAGCTTTGAAATACTTAATTTCAATTGCCTTTCCTGGCTTAATAGGTTTTTGGGTAAACCTTCTATTGAACTCAATTCCAATTCGTGAAGGTCTGCCTGCAACACAGAAGCCTTATCCTCTTCGATATATTTTAAAACCTTGAGGAGGTAACTGGTATCCTTAGACGCTTCGTATAATTGAAGTCCAATGTCCACGGTAATCTTATACACGGAATCTACATTCTTTTTTAAAAATAAACGAGACTCATCAGAATTATACATCTGTTCAACATGTTTGGCAAGCTTTAGTGCAGACGAATAAGTTGCAAACGAATTGACAAGCTGAGAAACTTCTTCCTGGTTTGTGTATTTTTTATTAAATGCATTGGCTTTTGCAGTTAATGCCTGAAATAAAAAAAAGGATTGATGCAGCCCGTAAAAAGTTTGTGGATTTTGTTCGACCGTTGTGTCTTTAAAATCAGGATCAGCCTCAATAACAGCCTGGTGATATTTGTGAATAGCCTTGTCAATATGTTTCTCATCGAGCATTACATCGCCCAGGTATTTTAACGTATAGGCGTACTCGATGTTTTTCTGACCAGGGTGTGAACTGTTTTGCAGATGAAGCGACGCATCCAGGTTACTAAGAGCCGAATCGTTCTTATGAGATAAAATATAGGTGGCAGCTAAGTCGTTAAACAATGACTGGTCTTTGTTTTTCACCTGCCTTAGCCAGGAAACCGCTGCATTATAATTACCGGTTTGAAGATAACTGGCTCCTATATTGTGGAGTAATTCATCTTTGTTAATATTATAAGCGAGTAAGCTTTTATAGATGGCGAGCGCCTGCTCAATATCACCGGTTTTTCTTAAAGCAGAAGCAATATTATTTTCATAATTAACAACAAAGTATTTATTTAAGGGAGATTGTTTTTTTATGACGGACAGCGCCTTCTCAAAGTAGGTAATACTTTTTCTATAATCTCCCGTTTCATAATAAAGTGCTCCCTGTTGATTGTATATCCTTTCAGCTTCGCTCGTGGTGGGATATTTATTTATAACATTTTCTGCATGACTATAATAAAATAAAGCAGAGTCCATGTTCAGCATATTATGGTACACATTTCCCGTAAACAGGTATGGCTTAAAAAGTGAAGAGTCGGGAATTTTGTCGGAATTTTCCTCAAGTAAAATTGATTTTACAAAGAAGGTCAATGCCTGCTCATTTCTACCATAAGACATTGAAATAATGCCAGATTTTACATAGCTGTCGAATAGAACGCTGTCATTTTTTTTATTTTCTTCCAGAATAGAAATTGCCCTTCGATAATTATAAAGTGCAATGCTATCAGTAGTTTCAGTGGGCGTTTTTGCGTTATATAAATTCTCTGCAGTTCTATAAAAACGAAGATAATTTCCCGGCGCCTCATTATCCTGACTTTGTGGAATAACCGTAACGATAAGGCAAAAAAAAGTTAACGCGATTCGTAATAACATAAATGCATTTACTATAAAACTGTAAATGCAAATTAATGTTTAAAAATATTATCAATGGCCTACAATAAAGATGCAGGGCGGTCGGGGCTTTGCTATAGTACTGCTGAATGCTAAAGCGGGAACGGCGTTCGAAGGACCAATAATAGAGCCTGCTCTTGAGTTAATAATATCGTATGCCTCCTGGGTGACATCGTTCATGGTATTAAAATAATACAGCTTTACTCTTAGTTTATTAGTTGCACCGTTGCTTTTGTCATTTATTTGGTAGGTCATGTCAAATTCATGCCGGTCATTATTGGATGGCGTCGCCCCAAATACCCCGTTGCGTACCGTTGCTGCAAGGTTGATAGTGCCATTGTTAGTGTTAACTGCGCAACCCTGGCTGTTGCAATTAGAACCAACATCGAAAGCGCTTCCGCTGCCAAGTCCCGGAATAGTTACACCCGGTACTGCATTATATATAGATGAGGCAATTGAATCAGGTCCGGTTAAAACATAAAAGCCATCTTTATAATTAATTCCGGAAATAGTTACGAAAGTCAATAGCGTATCTTTTTTCTGGTCAGGCACAAACGCAATCGCATATTTCAATCCCGTTTCACTTTTGGTAACGTTGATTGTGCCCGAAGTTCCATCTATAACCAGTCCGTCCGGAAAGGAAAGATATTTGCCGGTTAACGTATTGGTTGGGGTGACTATATAATCCTGCGATTGGTTTTTTTGATAAAATATCGAATCTCCATAATTCAAAGAAGATCCAACCGGTGGTGGAGTTGGGGTACTCTCTTGCTTTTTGCAGGATGTTATTAATAAAAGAAGGCCAGAAAAATATAAGATGTTTACACCTCGTTTCATAAAGTAAATTTAGTGAGTATATAATGAGTCAACTCAGGCAGGCAAAATATAACATTTAATTGCAGATTTTTTTAAAAACATCGGCCAAACACCTTTTAGGGTTGCCTTTGCCGGTTATAGTAATAACTAAGGCCCGTATGCAATATTGCATAGAAATTGAAGAAAAAAGTTATAATTTGATTACATAATGGCGTTTGCTATTTACTAATATGTATCGAAGATGAAAATTGTCAGTAATTATTCTGATGCGGAACTTTTGCGGATGATAAAGAATGGGGATAACATGGATGCGGTAATAAAATATCTATATCGTTCCCAGTTTCTTAAATCCAGTATTTATATTAAACAGAATAGCGGTAGCCAGGAAGATGCCGAAGATATTTTCCAGGAAGTAATTGTAAGTTTTATTCAATTGGTTCAAAGGAGTAAATTTAGAGGAGATAGCAGCATCGGAACTTTTATTTACGTATTGGTGCGTAATACCTGGCTTAATGAACTAAAGAAAAGAAAAAGGTCAAAGGCCAGGGAAGAAAAATATGAAAATGCGCAGGAAAAAAGTGAAGCAGGCGCGGGTGAATATATTATCAACCGGGAAATAAAAAATCAAATTGTGGAATTAATTGAAGGCCTGGGCGAAAATTGTAAAAAAATACTGTTGGCATTTTATTATGACAACCTATCGATGCAGGAAATTCTAATTAATCTTCATTATGAAAATGAACAGGTGGTACGCAATAAGAAATATAAATGTCTTCAAAAACTTCAGCAAACACTGGCCCTTAAACCACACGTGGCAGAAAACTTAAAATCAATTTTACAATATGAATCCTAATTATACCAATACAGAATTATTATCAAAATATCTTGACGGGGAATTAGATGATGCTGAAGCTAAAAACCTGGAATTAAGAATAAATGAAGATAATAGTTTGCAGGAAGAGCTGAATAATTTAAAAATTTCCCTGGAAGTAATTAGATCTTTCGGATTGCGTGAAAAAGTAGGTTCGTTACATGCAGAGATGATGAAAGAACTGAAGGGCAGACCTACGCACAAATTTAGAGTGGCAAACAGGTTTATGAAATACACTTTACGAGTTGCGGCTACAGTAATTATTTTGTTAGGTGTTGCATCGGTTTATGAATATGTGACACTTTCTTCGAATTCACTTTTTAAGAATAATTTCCAGGAATATACGCTCCACGAAAACAGGGGAAATAATAACGAATCGATGATTGAGCAGGAATACAAACTTTCTCATTTTTCAAATGTGACTGAACTTTTTTCGGAAGAACAATCCAAAACACTGCACGATTATTTTATTGCGGGCAATGCATATCTACAATTAAATAAGCCATCCGATGCCATCAAATGTTTTTTATCAGTTCAGCAAATCAATGACCTGCAACACACTCATTTTTACCAGGACGACACTGAATATTATCTTGCTATGAGTTACCTGGAAAATAAAGAACCATCGAAAGCAATTCCGTTATTTGAAAAGATACACGCAGATATTGATCACTTATATCATTCCAAAGTAACCTGGTGGTTTTTAAAGAGGGTTAAATTGCTAGGTTACAAATCCTGATTTCCACAGTAGGCATTATTATATACGTTTTGCGATTACCCGCTTTCGGGTAAAACGCTAACCAATTTTTTCGTGGGGACATACGATTAAAAATATTTCCAAAATAATTTTTTACATAAGGTTACAAAACATACTGGTGTGTTTACCAATTAGTATATCTGAAATAATTAAAAAAAACTAAAACAAAAACAAAATGAAAAAGTACACCATCGTTAAATTTTCAACAATTACTATTATGACTTTCTTTATGCTGCTTGGATCTGCATGCAAGAAAGGAAATGTAGGAAGTACTTCCGGAACGTCACCCGTAAGCATTTATCTAACCGATGACCCCACATTAGTATTTGATAATCTCTTTATTGATATTCAAAAAGTGGAAGTAAAAGCTGAAGATGATTCTGAAGCAATCAACGAAAGCGAACACGAAGCCGAGCATGACGAGAGCGATAGAAACGGATCGACTGACGGGGGCTGGGTAAATCTCACTATTACACCGGGTGTATATGACTTACTAAAATTCAGAAACGGGATAGATACCATTTTAGGAACCGGCAACTTTCAAATAAATAAAAATTTGAAAAAAATAAGAATAACCCTCGGGCAAAACAATCATGGTGTTTTAAATGGTGTTACGGTACCATTGGTCATAAAAGATAAAAACAACATTATAGTTATAAAACTCGATGAGTCCCTTTTGTCATCCAATAACGGCAGGTTTGAATTAAGTGTTGATATAGATGCAAGCCGTTCCGTACAACAGCATGGCAACGAATTTGAATTAAAGCCGGAGGTGCATGGCTTTAACAGGATAAAATCTGCGGGCATAGAAGGAAAAGTATTGCCTGCCGATTCGCATGCTATTGTTTATGCAATCAATGGAAGTGATACTACCAGCACAATGGCTTCGAGTGAAGGCGAATTTAAAATTACAGGATTAAAAACCGGCGTTTACACATTGTTAGTCCATGCAACTACCAACAATTATAGGGATAGCATTACGACGGTGAATGTTTCAGGCAATGAGGATATGCACATAGCGACAATTACCCTGCACAAATAAATATAACCTGTGAAGACAATAACAAGAGGGCGAAAATTTTCGCCCCCTTGTTTACTTTGGTTTTTTGAAAGATGTCCCAAAATTTCGAGTAGGCCCAACCCTCTCCATTCGTTTTTACGATATATAATAAATAACTGAGACTAATACAACTCATTGCTGAACTGAGGCTGATTTCATTTAATAGGAATACTACACTAACGATCACGGTTAACCCAGTGTTGTTCCGACTTTTAAGGTAAAATTACAATTTGAGCTCGGACGACTGCGATGCGAATAATTTGTAAAAAGTTCCTCTTTTCGAAAGGCGAGAAAAGAACGAGACATTAATTTTACCCAAAAGGAGTTCGTAGCTATGAAATATATTTTAACAACGATAATCTTACTTACCGTTAGTTCCGTAGCCTCTGCACAAGACAGAATATTTGCCTACGCTTACCAAACCAATGTTCTTAACAAAGGAGACTTTGATATTGAGTTTCAAAATACTTTGGCAACAGGGAAAAAAGGCGCTTATAGTCCCTATGTTTTTGGGCGGCACCTGGATCAGAGGCTGGAATTTGAAGTTGGCCTGGGAAATAAAGTCCAGACATCATTCTATCTAAATTCTGAACTTTTCAATTATGCAGATACTTCCTCAAATAGCTTGAACCAGGAATTAAAGATCTCTTTTAGTAATGAATGGAAATGGAAAATTTCAGATCCTGTTGCAAATGCAATTGGCTTTGCTTTGTATGAAGAATTTGAATTTGGAGGGAATAATTTTGAATCTGAAACAAAATTAATTTTTGACAAACGCTGGCAAACCGATTTGATTGCCTTTAATATAGTCGGCAAATACGAAATTGAAAGAGAGATTTCAAGAATCGGTAACGTTACAAAATTAGAATGGACGCATAACTCTCCGGTCGAATTTAATTTAGGTTATATGCATTTCTTCAAACCAGAGATTAGCGTTGGGCTGGAAATAAGGAACAACAATGACGTTACAAAAGAAGATGGGTGGATTAACTCCGTATTATTTGCCGGTCCTGCTTTTCACGCTTCCATTGGAAAATTTTTTACAAATATTACAGCATTGCCACAACTTATAAATTTGCACAAAACTGATGCCGCCCCAGGCAATCGGGATTTGAACGATTTTGAACAATTAGAAGCACGTGTGCTTATCGGATATAGCTTATGACGAAAAATAAAATTATAACCGCGATTGTATTTGCGTGCATGCTTTATAGTTGCAAACCAACATTACATTTACCTGTATCATCAGATCCTGTGAAACAGCAACTGCTCTTAAAAGGAAGAAGCCTTTATGTTACTAATTGCAGTAGTTGTCACAATCTGCACTTTCCAAAAGAATATGGTGAAACAGGATGGGAAGTTCAGCTGGACAAAATGCAGGACAGGGCAAAAATTAACGACAAAGAGAAGCAACTTATTTATGACTATTTATCGTCGCAGTTATAAATTCATAAATCTCCTGGGATAAAACTTAACCCCTGCAACGCCGGGAGATTTGTTGAACAAATCATCCCGGGTGCCTTTTTATTGGTTTAGAAGTGAGGCCGAATAACGTACCTGCGCCGGATAACCTTAATTCTCCTGCACCTTGTAACCAAATAGGGATAATTCAAAGCAAGGTTCAAATCCAATTGACTGTTTTTTATTTAGCCAATACTGATACCCTGCCGACAAATTAAGGTTATAAAAATTTTGCCTGTTTTTATTTTCCACAATGTTGTGTTTTGTTTCATGCAATCACCGGCACACATTTGGCAGGTTTTCACGGTTAGTCTCTAAATCTGTTTTTCAATTCACATGAATATTCCGATCAAATTTTATCACATTATTTTCTGTAATCAAACTTCGCTTTCTATAATTACTATTAGTTTTTACATATAGCGTGCATTTATTGTAAATGGTTGCTTTTGATATAATATTTTTATTGTTATTATTTTTTCTCAACCGGCAGATGTATCATATTCCCACTGGTAATAGGGCTCGGAGCGATTTCATTTTGGGTCTCGCTTCCACGGCTATTTTTCCGGATTCTCGGGAATTTACTTTTATCTTCAACGGGTGAAGTTTTGCTGCATTCAGAATTGTCGTGGTTGATAAATAATAATAGTATTGCAGCAAAAAGCAATATTAAAAATTGTAATGGCCTTCGATTTAATTTACTGCCTTTTGTAATCTTGAGTACATAAGGAATGCCTGGGACAAAAGAAGTCATGTCCTGTTTATTTAACAACGCTTCCATTTTATTCCAGGCACTCTCGTCAAAGGTTATTCGAATATTATGAGCAGCATCCCTGATCTTAACATTCCAATCACTATAAGCTTCTCTCATAACTTGTGATATGACCCTTTTTTAAAAGTTCCTGCAGATTTTGTTTTGCCTTATGCAAATTACTTTTAGAAGTTCCTTCAGAAATATTTAATCTCTCAGCAATTTCCGCGTGCGAAAAACCTTCGATTACATATAAATTAAATACAGCCTTGTAGGCAGGTGATAATTGTTGGATACATTTTAAAATCTCTTTATACTGCAATGTTTGTTCTCCATTTTCATGTGCGTCCGGAAGCGTTACCTGTTCAATATCAACTCCGGCCATCATTTCACTTTTACTATATTTTCTAATATGATCAATGCAGGAATAAATTACTATTTGTTTTACCCAGGCAGTAAACGAGGCAATGGTATTTTCATACCGCGGTACAAACTTTTTCAGGTCTTTGTAAATTTTCAGAAAGGCATCATTAGTCATTTCAACAGCGTTATCATAGTTGGTAGAATAACGCAATGCAATTGACATGGCATAGCTATAGTAGTTAGTGTATAGCTCCTTTTGCGACGCTCTTTCATTGAGCCTGCAGCCATCCAATATTCTTTCAATTTGCTCATTGTTCAGGTGAAAGCGATTTTGCCGATCGGGAAATGTACGCGTGGCAAAAGGAAACGCAACTACATAAGAACAACACAAGATTATTTCGGTAACCGGTAACATAAAAAACTTTTAGCGACAAATTATTTTTTCAGATCCTTTGGGTTTGTTTAATTAGAAACGACGATTTCATATAACTTTTTCTTGAATCATACATTGTTGAGATGATTTACGCATCAATCATCCATTTCCTGAAAGCCGGTACAGTTTCACTGCTGAGAATTACTGAGCGATTTATTCCTGGAGATGCAATTTCAGTAAGCAACTTTACTTTTTCTAAAGGCTTAAAGCTTTTAGAGTAATTGATATTAATAATTTGCTGGCGGATCGCCTGGAAGAAATTTGCAGGATCCGGTTCTTCTTCGGGTTCACTTAGAATTTTTTCACATATGTATTTTTTCGAAAATTGATCGATTACATACGCCAGTGTGTTTTCAGTATACATCAATGCAACATCTTCGGGTTTTAATGCAATACTATCGATACCTTCTTTTACCAGGCGCCTTGTTTTTTTTGTTCTTAATTATTCAAAGGGGTTTATCAGCATCGTTGGAATCAGGTTAAGAAACCCAATTCGACCCCAATTGTCATACACGTAATTTAGTTTTGAATAATAACTACAAATTTGGAGTAACTATTCTTTGCTGAACACAGGGATATTCCCTATTTATGGGTATTTGATTCCCTATTTTATGAAGCGTTTATAAGAAGGTGCTAAGAATTGTATTTGTATTATCCTAAATAAGGCTGAGTAATTTTCGAAAGCGCTTTCATACATATATAGTTGCCTTAGCAACTGTCAAAAAAAGATGTTTGTAAATTTTCCGGCATAGAATATTGCATTGAGTCTGATATTAGTTAACTCTACAAGAATGGCGATCCAGCATTGCTACCCATTAGCTCCCTCTATAAAAGACTTAATAGCCTTCTTATTTCTATAAGAAGAATTTTCGTTTATAGCATGCAATTCTTTGATAACCTACCGTTAATCCAATTCTGCAAAAGGATATTCCATTTCATTAAATGCTTCCTTTATTCCCTCGGAAATGGCAAGGGAAATGCGATCAGAAAGATTTGTACGTTTTCTAAAAAAATATTTAAAGATTTTAAACAGATTCATAATATTACTCTTGATTCGAAATGACACACAGCAGCCACGGCTATATGCAAAAAAAATTATACCATCCCGGTTTGAAAAAAAGATATTCGTCATTAATGAATGATCCCCAAACCTTCGTAATGAGCTCACGACGGACTCGAAGGACAAATCGTATATTCTTTAAATTGTTTACCCCGGTTTGACGAAATATCTGGGGAATGGAAGTTTTTCTTTATTCTGTAAAAGTTCTCCACTTGCTATTTTACACACATCTCCTTCAACGAATATGTCTCCGGCTTTGGTGACGAGAACTTTCATTTTGCCCGGCCTCCCCAAAAAATCGCCTTGTCTCAAGACAATTTCGGTATCGATTTTAGCTAAACTATTATTTACCAGGTAGGCCCCAACAGGTCCGGCCGCGCTTCCCGTGGCAATGTCTTCTACCAAACCAAGATTATCCCATGTTCTTCCCTGTAGATTGTCTGAATCTAAAACATAGAAAAATTTTGCTTTGATTGTTTCAAGTTTCTTTGTTAAATCCGGAATTGCAACTTTTACTTTTGAAAGTGATGTTGTTTTTATTGGCAAAATTAAATAGGGTAACCCTGTAGAGATGACCTGGAATGGCAGGCTTCCTATTTTGTCTTCTTCGTTCAGATTCAAGAATTTAAGAAACGCATTTTCCTGTTCTTTCGAAAGAACCGATAAAAATTCTGCTTTGCCCTGGTTCATTCTTCCCGAATAGTATTCTTCATGTCTGACTGTTTTAATTTGTACAGATTTAGCATTAAGATTTATGATCCATTCGTGCTGGTCTTGCTCCTTAGAATATAGATCATGAAGAATGGCTGCAGCACCAATAACGGGATGTCCCGCGAAGTCCAGTTCCTCGTTCATGGTAAAAATAAAGGCACGAAAAGTATTAGCTCCAACCTGGCATAAAAAGATACTTTCAAACTGTCTCATTTCCTGTGTTACAGTTTGCATAAATGTTTTGTCAAATTCTCCAGGATCAATAATCACCGTGAGTCCGTTTCCCGAAAAGGGTTTATCTGAAAATACATCAACATGATAATATTTCATTTTATGGTCTGTTTTGAAATTTGAAAATCCGCATATGAACTAAAATCAGTTGATGATTCTAAAGTGAACAGATTAGAGGCGAATTTTTTATTTGCTCATCTTCATTAATACCGGTCTCCACAACAAATCATTATCATCAAATGCGTCAACCCTGATCCTGCCGATAATATTGATTTCGACATTTATGTTGCCGTTTAGCCACATATGGAAATCATCGGTTTTTATAGTGCCGGTTGAAGAAATATCCCCATCTCCGTTTATAAACATATTTTTCAGCGTGGTGGCAGACAAATAGACTTTTAGTTGCGCAGGTCGCTTTTTCTTGCTGGCATTAATAACAAGTTCGTTATTTTTTATTCTATATTTTATATTGTTCACGTCATCTTCGTCTCCTTCAATCAGTACGGTTCCAGGTGGTTTATCAGTTAGCATCACCGAAATATCTCCGTTAATGACCAGCTTTTGAAAAGGATTCACAATTGTTAGCACTTTTCTAACTACCGGCCCACCCGAATTTTCGGCGTTTTTAGGTGTAAAAGAGAATAATAAAAAGGAAGCTGGAAGCAACTTCTTAAAAATTAATGAACGGATCATGGTTTGATAAGGTTCTTGTACGGTTTTATTCATTTTTATTTATTTACTGTTTACTCTATCTCTTCGATTGAAATAGTCTGTTTTCTTATTAGCCGGATTTTTAATTAAGTGAGATTGTAAGGTCATTCTCATTATTCAAAGCTTATCTTTCGAATCCGGTTATCATTTATATCTGCAACATATATATCGCCATGCACATTTACTGCTAATCCATTTGGAGAGCTGAATTTTGCCGAAGCCCCGTCACCGTCGTTGTAACCGAAAGTGCTTCCTGCAATGGTCGAAACAACACCTTGGGGCGTTATTTTCCGGATCCGGTTTTCATCAGAGAGATACAAATTTCCCTGGCCATCGATAGCGATATCCCGCATATTAAAACTGAATTGGGTTTCATCCGCATTTCCGTCGTTGTCACCTGGCGAGCCACTACCGGCAAATACTGTGATTGCTCCCTGGGGAGTTATCTTACGAATTTGAAAACTCCCTCCGTCCACAACGTATAAATTGCCCTCTCTGTCTATGGCGATGCCACCCGGCC
Source organism: Ginsengibacter sp. (assembly GCF_057362405.1). Classification (NCBI taxonomy): domain Bacteria; kingdom Pseudomonadati; phylum Bacteroidota; class Chitinophagia; order Chitinophagales; family Chitinophagaceae; genus Ginsengibacter; species Ginsengibacter sp. The sequence continues at coordinate 3,243 of NZ_JBMQQG010000210.1, read as the reverse complement.
CGAATTGCAGCGGCCCTGCAACAGTGCTAACCTCTCCTGTACTGCTGATTTTCCGAATGCGTTTGTTTTCCCAATCCGATACGTAAATATTTCCGTTTGCATCAGTAGCAATGCCAAAACTTTCACCAAACATAGCGGAGCCTGGCGCTCCGTCAGCAAATCCTCGTATTCCATTACCCGCGGCAACAGTTACTACTGCACCCGGCGTTATTTTACGAACCCTGAAGTCATTTACATCCAATGTATAGAGATTGCCCAACCCGTCTGAGACTACCTGGATCGGGGTTGCAAATCCTGCAGATGTTCCAACACCGCTAGTTGTGTCTTGCCGATCGAAACCCGCAGAGGTTGTAACCTGGCCCCCCGTTATTTTGCGGATACGATGATTTAGGGCATCCGCCACGTATATGATTCCGTCCGGAGAGATTGTTACGTCCTGGGGCGCCCTAAATCTGGCCATAAGGGCGGGTCCATCAGCAAAGTTGGGTAAGCCGTTACCTGCCAGGGTAGTTACCACCCATTTTTTTTCAGCTGGCGGTTGCGTTGGTGGCTTATCTCCATATATGCCCTTTTTGCAACAAATGCCTGATACCAGCATTAGTATAAAAAGCGGCAAGCTGTAATAAGATTTCATTTTATGTTTGGGCTTATCTTTTTTAAATTCAGTTTCATTCTTTAATACCTACGGTATGAAGTTGGGTATATACATAGTCACTTTTCCTCTTTCATTAATTTTTGTTAACATTAGATGTTTGGCTAAATAGAGATTTTGTTATCGTGTGGTGTTCGTTTGTTCTGGATTAGGTTACAATTACATTAGTTATGTGTGCTTTATTTTGCAAATGCCCATGATTGACTTTTGTAAAATGAAACCGTAATTAAATAAAAAATAGTTGCTTTCTATTTGCCTAAAAAGGATAATAAGACAAAGGGAGTGGTATAGGGTAATCTTTACCGTTAGAAAGCTACCGTTTCCATTATAAAAGTTCGCCCTTTTGCTGGTGTTTCATCGCAATTTATTTTTGTCCCCGCCGGAAATTGGTTTTAGCAGGATTTTAAATTCATTGCTTGAACACCTGCACACTCTTTTTCATATCTCCGCGATTCCATTCTGCCAATATCGAGTAGACCCCATTTGACAATGATTTCATGTCTACGACAACCCGGTTGTTACCTTGTAAAACAGATATCCTTCTTTCCAGAACCAATGCACCTTTGCTGTCAAATATTTTTATAATTGCTCTCGATTCACTATTGGAAATAATATCGATCAATGCCATTTCATGAACAGGGTTTGGCCATAACCTGAATACATCCGCTGCATTGCATGATGACCGGAGCGTCCTGCTATATTGTACCCTGCCATTCAAATCATGTTTTGCAATATGATAGTAACCATTTTGCGTAGGGTTATTATCAGTAAAAGAATAACTGTTTTCTGAATTACTATTGTTGGCGGCGGGCAAATTGCCAATCACTGTCCAGTGAATACCATCAACACTTCTTTCAACATCAAAATGATGGCTGTTTTGTTCTTGTGCGGCTTTCCATGTTAACCGCACCTGGCCCCCTTCACAATTTACATTGAATAAAATGAAATGCACCGGTAAAGGACTATTATCATTGGATAAAGTAAATCGTGAAAAGAAACCAATTCCGGTTCTCTCTACAAAATTAGCGGTTGCATCTTTTGAACTGAATCCCTGCTCCAACCAGTTTATTGTATCATCGCTTTTGAAAACCTCCAGGGAATTTTCACTGATTCCATTTAGTTCTCCATCAAAATAATTGAAACGTAACGTTGCATTCAAATCCGCATTATTTGTAGGATCTATATCATAATAACGGGATATACTATTAGGCAGATTAGCACCATTCTGCGGGTAGTGTCCTCTTTTTATAGTCACATTGCCCAGGTTTTGAGAAGAAGAAATAATAGCTCCAAGGCTACCCGGGTTGGCGGCGGTGGGGGCATTCAGGTTAGTGGTAAATAACACCTGGCCACCGATAGGTCCTATTATACGGCTGTCGTCCCGTTCACCTTCCAGGTGAGCAGTAGTTTCAAGATCAAGATCAAAACCATTCAGGTTAAGGAAACCTGAAATAAAAAAAACACCGTCTCCGATACTGATTGGATTACGTAATGAAACTGATTGGTTGTCCGTCTTATTTATCTCCAGTTTGAAAAGTCGAATGACTCCGTCACCGCTAATAAAAGAAGGGGCGTCACCTGTGAACGAAATCGGGCTGGTTGTTGCCACCAGGAAGTTTCCATTAATAATCAGGTCGCTATTTTGAAGTGTCAGCTTTGTATCGCTGAAAATTGAAAATTGTGCACCGGGCGTTATCGTAAGCTGCGCTGAAAGTGTGTAGGCGCATAGCAGCGACAGTAACATCAATATTTTCAGTTTCATAATGCAAGAATTTTTTTTAGCTGCTGTGGATCGGGTATACTCTTCACTAGCCGATTTGCTATTTTAATTATTACCAATACCCAAATCATGGGTAATAAGTATAAGTAGAACTTAACAGGAATCTTTTTCCTGCGTCAGGTCCACTTGTATATACAAAGTCGCCGCTTCTTGTCAACGGAGCACCGCGGTTATCATAGGTATATGTATAATCAATTTTATAATTATCGCCATCACCTGTACGGGTTTCTTTGCCTGGATTATTTTTCTGCAATTGTACTCGGGGAAGAAATACGAAGTGATCAAAAAACTCATCGTCGTGTAAGAGACTAAAGCCTTGGGCATTGATCTTATTATCATATTGTTCATAGCTGTCAGTGAACGTGGTTTCCGGTTGGCCAATCATTTCCGGATAGTGCACAGTACGGTTCTGCAGGTTACCATCAGCATAGTAAGTCATTGTTATTGTTTTGTCAACGATAAGACCGGTACCTGTCTTTCTTTCCCGCTCTAACTTAATAAGCTTTGGCCCATCATAGGTGAGATTAATTATTGTATACACCAGCCCTGTAGAATCAGCATATTTTAAGGTATTTACCCTGTCCTCATTGTCGTAGAAGTATTGCAGCCTGTCTTTGTTCACCAGGATATTATTTCTCATCTCGCTTATTCTATCTCCGTCGTAAAGAACATCATACCGGAAAAAATCTGACGCGTAGGATACGAAGGTGGCCTTGCCTGCTGCATTGTACTCAAAGTGATAAAAAGGTGAGGGCAGGTGATCTATTACAACATCTTTTATCAGCACCGTTTGGCGTTGCGGAAGTGGCGC